>CANHPK010000093.1 GCA_947462525.1 Roseiflexaceae bacterium
CGGCGGAGGAAAGCACGCGTAGCACAACGCGCACCCAGCAGACGACTGTATGGGTGCTTTTCTATATGGAAGGATGTGTCTGATGCGACGTTGGCTGATTCTGTTGTGTGCGACTCTCGCACTTGTCGCCTGTGCGCAGAACCCTGCAGTACCGTCTTCGACCGTTCCTTCGCCGGCAGATGCCGCCCCCAGCGAGACCCCGCTGAAGGTGGATGCTCCCACCGACACACAACCACTGACCGTTATGACGCACGATAGCTTTGCGATCTCCCCCGAGACGATTGCTGCCTTCGAAGCACGACATAATGCCAAAGTCACCATCCTCAACAGCGGTGATTCGGGCAGTATGCTCAACAAAGCTATCCTCTCGAAGGATGCCCCACTCGCGGATGTGCTCTATGGTGTCGACAACACCTTTCTGAGTCGTGCCCAAGAGGCAGACATCTTTATGCCATACACACCAGCTGGCGTTGCCTTTGTAGAAGGTATCAATCCGGCAGATAGTGCGCCGTTGATTCCGGTCGATCGGGGCTACGTGCTGATTAATTACGATGTGGCTGCACTCCAAACGCTCGGCCTCGAACCACCACGAAGCCTGCAAGATTTGCTGATGCCCGAGTACAAGGGTTTGTTGATTGTCCAAAATCCTGCCCTGTCGTCTCCTGGGTTAGCGTTTTTGCTTGCCACCGTCGCAGAATTCGGCCCTGCCAAGTGGCAAGGGTATTGGAAGCTCCTGCGCGAAAACGATGTTCTCATCGCCCCGGATTGGAACACCGCATACTACACCCACTTTAGTGGGTCGAGCGGCAAAGGGCCACGTCCCCTGGTCGTCTCATACTCGTCGAGCCCCGCAGCCGAAGTCATCTACAGCGACCCCAAAGTAACCGTTGCACCGACCGCGAATGTCTCCTTCGGCGCATTCGAGCAAATCGAGTACACCGGGATTCTCAAAGGCACGCAACAAGAGACACTGGCCAAAGCATTCATCGATTTTATGCTGAGCGATACCTTCCAGAACGATATTCCGTTGAATATGTTTGTCTATCCCGTCACCCAGTCGGCAGTGTTGCCAGCCGAGTTTGTACAGTACTCGGCGGTACCGACAGTGCGAGCACAACTGGTGCCGGCCATGATTGCCGCTAATCGTGATGCATGGCTGGCCGAGTGGGATACAATCATGCTGAAGTAATCCCTGCGTGTGCATGCGGCACTTCTGCCTCAGCAGTACCAATGAGGTGCCGATGCTCTCTCCACACCCTCCGACAATGCGACCGCGTCAACCTGTTGTCCCCCCGGTGCATCGACCAACGATGCCCGGTGGGGACGCGTTTATGCGCATCGGCTGGGTGCTCGCTACCGTCGGCCGAGAGCTCGTTGCCCCGCTGACATTGATCAACATCATCCTCGGTGTCCTGTTGGGGGGTATTGGACTCATCCCCGAAGCGACGGCGACTGTGCTCGTGGTCACTGTCAATGTGTGTATTACCGCGCTCCAACTCGGCCGTGCCCAGTACACGCTATACCGGATGCAACAAGCGTTCCAAGCGCCGGTGTCCATATGGCGCGACACCGCTACGGCCGAGGTTGCTCCGCGCGACGTCGTGGTTGGGGATGTCGTCTTGTTGCGACCCGGCGAACGGGTGCCTGCGGATGGCGAAGTGCTCGAGGCAGCAGGATTGTGGGTGGACATGTCTGCCCGTACCGGTGAATCAGAGCCGCAACTCGTATCGGCAGGTATGCACATTGCTCATGGTTGCACGGTCCGATCGGGTGCTGCGTGGGTCGTGTGTGTCCAGCCTCCCCCGAGCGTGCCGCTCGTCGCTCGTCTCCCCAGCCGGCCACTAGGGAGCGCGTCACTCCGCTTGCAGACCGTTGTCCGTGGTGCGGCAATTGGTGCAGGTGTGCTGGCGCTCTTCACCGTCGCTGCAGCAGTGGTGAACGGCCAACACTGGTCTGCGGTGCTCCCGGCGATAACGGTCGTGGTCGGTTTGATTCCCAACGCGCTCGTACTGTTTGCAACGGTCACCCACGCAACCGCAGCGGCCGCATTAACACGCAACGGCTTTATCGTGAACCGGCCAGCCGCAATCGAGACATTTGCAGCGGTCGACACCATCTGCTTCGACAAAACCGGGACGCTGACGACCAATCAGCTCAGTGTCGACGGAGTCGTCCCATTGCGTGGGTCACATGATGCGTGTGTCGACATTTTGGGAGGGTTCGTGGCGGCAGATGGCGCCGGCAATCAGAGTAGTGCCGCCATCGCCCGTGCGTTCCCCCGTGTTGCACTGCCGTTCACCTCGAGTCAAGCATTTGAGAGCGCCCGCAAATGGAGCAGCCTGACGGATGCGACACGGACGTTGGTGCTCGGTGCTCCCGATGTCCTCATCCCAACGCTGTCACCCAAATGGCAGAGCGAGACGACGACGGGAACCCAACACAATGCACGCGTGCTGTTGCTTATCGAAGGCGACAGCGAGTGGAATCTCGATGCACGTACTGCCGAGCCTATTTGTGGTGTCGTGTTGCACGATGACATTCGTCCCGGTGCAGCAGCGTTCGTGGCTCGATGCGTGGCCGACGGCATCCGTGTGTGCGTCCTTTCCGGTGATGATCCTGCGTTTGTTGCGCATGTCGCCACTCATGTTGGAATTCCCATTGAAGGTGTCGTCCATGGCAACGCACTCGACGGTCAACGTGTGCCAGAAATCGTCCGAACGGCGAACATCATCGGCCGCATGTTGCCGCAGCACAAAGAGGTTGTCGTCCGTTCGTTGCAGGCACAAGCGGGGTGTGTTGCGTTTGTCGGGGATGGATTTAATGATGTCGCAGCGCTTCGCCGCGCCGATGTCGCAATTGCCTTTTCTGCTGCACACGCCGTGGTCCGTGATAGTGCCGATGTAGTGCTCGTGGTCGATGACCTTGCCGCGCTAAACGCAATGACGCGTGCAGGGCAACGTGTCAATGCAACGTTGACGCAGATCGGCAATCATGTCCTGTGGCGGGTGATTGTCTGCGCTGTTGTGTGGGTGGGGACGGTGTGCACACAGACCCCCACATGGACCCCACTCGACAGCACGGCAATCGCGCTGCTCGGTGTTGCACTGCCAAATCTCTCCTACATGTTCGTTCCCCACCGAGGCACGCTGGTGCGACGTGATCGACGCACCATTCTCGGTGCGCTCGGTGTCGGTGTGCTACTCGTCGCGGGCTGGTGGCTGGCGGTACATCTATTTGGACTGAGTGATGTTCGTTGGCTGACGGCGACGGTCATCATCGCGCTATGGGTACGGGTCTGGTTCACCCGGCAGACACAATGACATGTGGTAAGATGACGCCATGTTATACCTCGTAGCAACACCAATCGGCAACCTCGGCGACATCACGATGCGCGCGCTCGAAACGCTGCGTACCATCGACATCATCGCCAGCGAAGACACCCGCAAAACGTCCATTTTGCTCAAGCACTACGACATCCACAAGCCGATGATGGCGTGCCACGAGCACAACGAAAAAATGGCCACCGAGCGGATTATCGGACTGTTACGTGAGGGGAAGTCGATTGCACTGGTCAGTGACGCAGGAACTCCGGCTATTTCCGATCCTGGGTTTGTATTGGTGCGCCGTGTCCTCGAAGAAGGCCTGCCTGTCACCGCTATTCCCGGTCCTGTCGCATTGATTCCTGCATTGATTGTGTCGGGATTAGCGGTCCATGCATTCACGTATCGTGGCTTCCCACCACGCAAACGTGGGCAGCGACAGCGCTGGCTTGCCCAAGATCTCCAGACGCCGCACACCCTGATTTTCTACGAAAGCCCATACCGCATCTTGGCACTCATCGAAGATGCAATCACGGTATACGGTGACCGACCTGCTGCGTTGGCCAATGATTTGACCAAGTTCTACGAGACAACGTGGCGTGGTTCGTTGAGCTCCATTCACAAAACCCTGTCGAGTCGATCCATCAAAGGCGAGTTCGTGCTGTTGGTTGCCGGTACCGGCGGATACACCGGTGAGACACCGGTGTTCGATGGCGGCGACGACGACGATACCACTGACGATGGTGATACAGACGACAATATCGAATCTTAGTAGCGTAGGTATAGCAGAAAGTGACGGACGATGATGACCGATGTGCGTGCCGATGTTCTCAAAATGACGATCGAATTGTGCAAATACCCGTCGACGTTGGACCACCCCGACCAGCTCCAGGCGGTCATCGATTATACCGTTGCACAACTCAAAGACCTCCCCCGTGGGACTATCACCCATTTCAATTCAAACAAAAAACCAGCGATTGTCTACTCGCTCCGCGGCAACAAACACGCCAAACTCATCCTGAATGCGCATCTCGATGTCGTCCCCGCACGAACCGCACAATTTGAACCGTTCGAAAAGGACGGCCGTCTCTACTGCCGCGGCTCACAAGACATGAAGGGTGCCGCTGCAATTTTGATTCGACTGGCTCAGGAACTCGCACAATTGCCTGAACCACCGGATGTCAATTTCCAATTTGTGACCGATGAAGAAATCGGTGGGATGCATGGGACAAACTACATCCTCAATGAGGGCTTCACCTGCGATTTCTTCATCACCGCCGAACCGACCGACCTGAACATCTGTAATCTCCACAAAGGCGCATCGCCCATCGATGTCATTGTGCATGGCGTACCAGCCCACGGCTCACGCCCATGGTTGGGGCGCAATCCATTGCATACGCTGCGTGATGGTTTGATTGCGCTCGAGAAAGCCTACCCCACCCCTGACGAAGAAGCATTTGTCACCACCTGTGTGCCGACCATCATCAATGGTGGGAACGCCGGCAATCGCATCATGGAAGAACTCGTCATGCACCTGGACATCCGCCGTGTGCCCAACGAATCATCGGCCGAGGTGCTCGCCAAGGTGTCGGCCTGCTTCCCCGAACACTGCACCGTGCAGCTGATGGGTGACGGCGTCGGCCTCAACACCGATCAGAACAACCCTGCGGTGCAACAGTTGGCGACAATCGTGCGCCGCGTCACCGGATTGCCCGGTCACTTCTACCGTGAGCACTTTGGTACGGATGCACGATTCTATAGCTCAAAAGGGATCCCTGCAGTGTGCTGTGGGCCGATTGGTGCAGGCTTGCACTCCGACGAAGAATGGGTCGATATCGCAAGTCTGGCACAAACGTATGCGGTATTCAAGGAACTATCGTTGACCTACGCACGCTAATCGATCGCGAAAAGAGAGCGTCGCCATGACAGAATGGTTGATTGGATGCGGGCAGATTACCTGGCCGCGCGATATCTCGGAAGAACTCATCCTTGCGGAAATCGCGTCGGCGGGCTACGCAGGCGCACCGATTGGACCCAAGCCTGCCACGAGTGCAGCGGAACGGCTCGCACTCTGGCATCGCTCCGGATTAGCGCCTGCCCCTGGCTATATTGGTGCCGATTTTTGGGATCCACGCAAGTATCCCGCGATCATCGCACAAGCAACCTCGTATGCGCAGTTTGCACGCGAAGTTGGAGTGACCGCGTGCTATGTGGCAGCGAATGTGGACAACACCAAACTGGTGAATGGCCGCACACGGATGCAAGCTGCGGGGCACGTCACCGCTGCGGACGGCCTTACGGATGCTGAGTGGGATCAGTTTATTGCCACCATCACCGAGGTCGGCACAATCATGCGGGCACATGGAGTGACTGCTGCTTTTCATAATCATGTCGGCAGTTTCGTCGAGACGCGTACCGAACTCGATCGATTGATGGACGCCGTTGCACCAGACGTGTTGGCATTGGGGCCAGATACGGGGCATATGGCATGGGCAGGCGATGATCCCGTCGCAATGGTCCAGGCGTATGCACCCCGCATCCGTACGATGCATCTGAAAGATGTAAATGCTGCTGCCGCTGCCAAAGCGCGTGCCGACGGCACCGACTACCGTGGTGCTGAGCGATACGGTGTTTGGACCGAGCTCGGGCAGGGTTCTGTCGACTTCCCGACTATTTTTGCTACCCTCAGAGCTGCACATTTTGCGGGTTGGCTGATCGTCGAAACAGACGTCACCCAGCTGGAGTCGCCAATGGCGAGTGCCCTGCAAAGCCGCGCATATTTGCGTTCGGTGGGGATATAGGATTCGCACACAAGATCAAAGGAGATCACCATGTCGTATCGTGTAGGAATCATTGGGTGTGGTCGGCCATGGAAGAGTGAGGGTGCGACTGGATTCGGCATGTCACACCAGCACGCCTTTGGCTACAAAGCCAGTGGGCACGCCACGATTGTCGCCCTAGCAGACGTCGTACGGGCAAATGCCGAGGCGTTCGCCGCTATTCATGGTGGTGCAGATGGCATTTACACCGATTACCACGAGATGCTCGCCAAAGCCAAGCTCGATATCGTCAGCATTGCCACGTGGCCCCACATGCACGCGGACATGGTCATTGCTGCGGCCAATGC
>CANHPK010000094.1 GCA_947462525.1 Roseiflexaceae bacterium
CGGCGAACCAAATGTTCAGACGCGACAGGTGCGGACGATGCGACATATTCTTGTATGACCAGTTTGAGTATCTGCCGGCGACGCTCGGTCATCTCTGCAAACATCTCGACCCCCGGTGTAACGGTCACATCTCGTACCACAGCAACGCCACGCGCTGCCGCACGTACGTAGCATGTATTGTAGCATAAACCGCCACCTCGACGGCCGTTCATATGCCGTTGAGGGCGGTCTGCATCGCAGAATACTTGCCCTCTTCGACAGAAATTTCTCGTTCTGCAAACAAAAGAAACGTGAGATGTGGAGGTTTTGCGTAGTATACCAATCGGTATAATGGGATTCATTGTGTATGCATTCAGTGGAGCGGTCTTCTATGGACGATGTCATTGTCATCGGTGCTGGCCCTATTGGTGCAGCTGCCGCGCACCACGCCAGTCGTCGTGGCATGCAAGTACGGATCATTGGTCCCAACGAAGCCCCGCGGGCGACGCACCAGGTGTGGAGTAGCCATTATGACCAAGGGCGCTTAGCGCATCGGTCAGCACGCAACGTCGAACTCGCACGCTGGGCGTGGGAGTCGATGGAGCGCTACCGTGACATTGAACAGCGCAGCGGCATCGATTTTTATCATCCCTGTGGGACGCTCAGCCTGAGTGCATCCCTCGAACACTTCAGCTACACCCGCATTCGGCCCGACCTCGAAGCAGCATTGGGCTTTCGCTACACCGATTACGCAATCGGGCGCATGACCACGCAGTTCCCCATGTTGGCTGCTGATTTGCCGTATGCAGGCGTCTACGACGGCCCCCCATCGGGGATCATCAATCCACGCCGCATGGTCGCTGCTCACCTCGTGCTCGCAGTCCAGCACGGCGCCCAGCTCGAACGCGACATTGTCACGACGGTCGTCCCAACAGCCACTGAGGTCACGGTGCGCACTGCTGCAGGGCAGACATACCGCGCACATCGAGCCATCATCGCAGCCGGGGCATACAGTGGCCTCAGTGGACTCTTGCCGTCACCGATTGCCCACACCATCAAAAGCGAAACCGTCACCCTCGCAGAAGTCTCGGCCGCCCAGGCCCAGGCCCTGCGCGATATGCCCAGTATGATGATCGACTGCCAATCAGATATCATCTCGGATGCGTATTTGACGCCGCCGGTCAAATATCCGGACGGCAAATGGTACCTCAAGCTGGGGAGCAATAGTGTCTACGATGCGTTCTTCGAGACACCTGCAGCACTCCGTCAATGGGTCAGCGCTGGCGATGCCAGTGCAACCCACGCGGCGCAGATTGATTTGATCCAGTCATTGTTCCGCGGCATCGACTGGTTCAGCTTCCAGTCGGTCCCTTGCGTCATCACCCGCACCCCGAGCGGGGTCCCACAGATAACGAAGGTACACGCGCAGGTTGCAACGATGGTCGGCTGCAACGGATCGTTGGCCAAAAGCAGCGACGCCATTGGGCGTGTCCTGGTCGACACACTGCTCGCCTAATGGGGCTACGGATACGAGCGACCACCGCACGCAAGGAGTGTAGTGGTCGTTTTTTGATGTATGCTCAGCCGTCGCAACGGAAGAGGGGGCTTGCCGGTGATGCTACGTTTTGGGGTGATCAAAGACGGCGCCGGACTGCCACGGGGTCCCCACCAGCGGCAATGCAAACCGGTCGAGTCCGAGCCAGCCCGCGTTGCGCCATGCTAAAATGAGAAAAATACTGGGAATGAGCAACATAGGATTGATGCTGACGGTGCCGGCGAGCAGGAAGTTGGTGTTCATCACCACACCAAAGAATGCAGCAATACCGGTCAGTAGACCCAGGATGAGGCCGAGCCCCACAGCGACTTCCCCAAATGCCACCAAATAGCCAAACAACGATGCGTTGGGGAGTACAGCAGTCGTCAGAAAATCGGCATACCACTGCTGGACGGCGGGGTGTTCGCCGGTGGCTTTTTCGATTGCGCCTTGGACGAATCCGGTAATCGCCACGCCGGCCTTGGCGCCGACCCACACCCCTGCAGGATTGGTGATTTTGCCCCATCCCGACTCGAGCCACTGATAGCCGACCCACACGCGGACGATCAGCCAGATGATGCTGGCACGTGGGTCTGCAAACAAGAGGTGGGCCACCATGGACTCGCGGAGTTGGACAGGACTGGTGATGCGATCACTCATACGGGGGCTCCTTCCGAGCTACAGATATATCAAGGTAATTCCAAACAATGTGCGTGACCCGGAATACGCGCATCAACCCACTCGTGTCTTCAGCCTATTGGCTCTGTCGCACGTATCCAGCCGCAGATCTGCACGATCATCGTGCCGACACAACTATCTGTAACGATGTATACGCATGGATATGACAAATAATGGACCAACACACCGATGCGTGTGTGGGCGGATCCGTCGAACGTCATCCGTCCGTTGCGTGCCCGATTGCACGTCAGTATAGACCGTGTGCGTGCGTTGTCAAGCACAAAACAGGGCTTTTCGCCCTGTTTTGGTTAGATTCATTTAATTCATTTTTAACAGAGAGAGGTGTGGGAATTGGGTTAATCCACGCCTTCATCTGGGCCAATGGTGACAAAATAGTTGCGTAGATCGACTTTGCCACCAGTAATCTGTGTATGTAGTGTGTCGGTCATGTAGATTGGTTCACCGATGGAAGAAGCAGCTGGCGTTGGATATACCTATCCTCATTACGATCTGTGTCTTTTATTTGTATGCTCGGGAGGAGCGGGGTAATCAAAGGGGTTACCAGCGAACCGTGTGGGCGGACGCACTCGACCGAGAGTAGTGGGTGCAACATTCGTCAGCCAGATGCCGGCGAATTATTTCAGCACCTTCACGTCGAATGCATTGTAGAGATTTTCTGAAAATGTAGATTTACGAATTTTGGGCACAAAAATCCTCTGCCGCCTCAGCGGCAGAGGACGCACCGTTCAGCGTGAGAAATTGGTGCGAATCACGTCTGCACTCAGACTCAATTCCGAAACTTCCTGGTGCGTTGTGATCTTATCGTTGTACATGTGGACAAATGACGCAGTTGCTGGACCGGCATACTTTGCGACAAAGTGCTGCACATCAGCCGCATTATCGTCAGCCGCATTGAGCTTATCGATAATCAGTTCGAAAAACGATTTTCCTCGAGCGACATGTGACTGTGTAACGTTCTGAACGAATACAGTTATATCGCCTTCGTTCAAAAAATTATGCAGCGGGTTCTTTTGAATCTCGAGGATACGATTTGCGTTGAGTGTTGGATCGTACAGATGCTCAAATCGTCCGCCATCCATTAAGTCAATCAGGATGTGTTCCGCCAGCCGGCATTCATCTACTATGTCCCGCGTCACACGTGGGTACTCGCGAATGAGTGAGGTTTCCGAAGGAATGACTTGCAGGCCGTACGCGGCAACCAATTGATTCACTTGCAGAGTCACATTTGTCAACAGAATATCATACGGCGTGCGCCAGACATCATCGGTAAAGAGCAGTTTCATCCCTTCCGAGATGGCATCACGCACCTCATCATTGAGCCGATCAAGCCTCCCGGTGTACCGCTGAATCAACTGATACGGTTGATTCACGATAAAACTGAGAGCCACCTGGAAGTTCGCCGAATCACCAACCGTCTTCGTGATACCAGGCATCTGCCTCTGCAAAGCAACAGTTATACGTGCACCATATCGATTCAGCTTAATGATCTGCTTGCTGTCGTTTTCCTTGCCCCTGCTCACATAGACAATTTCGCCCTCATTGTATGTCTCAACAAAGCCGTCATGGTCACGAGTAGCGGTAGAAAACAAATACACCTTACCGAGCGGCACGCTGATTTTCTTATCAAACGGCGCCCAGCCCTTTTCTTTTCCAAACGTTGTTTCGCCTTCATAAAACTGACCGTTGAATGAAACAACTGTTGGTACCACTTTCGGCACCGAATATGCTGAGGTCATTGTGCACTCCTAGTTCTGACGATGCTTCAACTGCTGCTGCATAACCGCATAATCATCATAAAACGCTCGCTCGTATCTGCTAAACCAGGCTGCAACCAAAACAAGGCCAGCATAGACACAGAGCAGCATCCCGCGTTCATCCATGCCCCAACCGAGAACACCAGTAACCAATGAGAACAACGTACTCGCGTTCACCGGCAGGGTATTCAAGAATGGGACAAATCCAGAAAACACCCCGATCAGCAACCCAAGAATCCAGACGGTCAATCCGGCTAATGTCTTGACAAGGTAAAACGCAAATACAATCTGCGCAAACCGAAGCGGCAAGTGTCCGATAAATGAATGCTGTCGTGAATTCAAGACATCACGCCACAGAAGTGGGTTGATGCGTTTAAGCGCAACAGTGTATGCACTATTCTTTTTGGTAAGCTCTTCTACCGCGAGCCGACTGTCGACATAGACGTACAACAACCCCAGTGCGAGCAACAGGACGCTCAACAATCCTGCAATGAGCGTGTTCATTCCTGGGAGGGGGACATCAACATTCATACCTGGGATAACAGAAAGCGCGACCTTCGCCAGAAGGAACCAATCCGGGCTGTTATCTGGTACAACTGTGGTAGCGACCACTGTGAACGCAATGGAAATAAGCGACATTACAAGCCAGACCATGTGTTTCTCCTACTGTATGTCGAATTCAACATGGATTTTGGTGACTTCATGTTCCAGCGCAGATGTCAAAATAGCCTCAGGTTGTCGCCAATACGTACTGTTACGTCCGGTAGCAGCATCAAGCAAATCCTGTGATGTCTGCGACAAAATCACCAGTTCACTCGCCATCTGTGTCATCCCCGGCGCAACGACTCTGGGTACAACATTGACCAGAGCATTCTGCGCGAGCCAAGCCCACTTTTTGCCGCCAGAGAGAGCCGCTGCTTCTTCGACGAGGACCTCAATCTGGACCGGGTCTTTGCCTGCGACACCAGCAATGGGTTCTTCGATAATGCTCCGGAGGTATGACATCGCAGTCGTCGCCTGCCTCTGCTGCTCAAATACACGCTGTGCGATTCGCTCGAGAAGCATAACCTCGGCACGTGCTGGGAGCGCTGAGTTCCGATTACGCGCTTCGGAATTGAGTTGATATTTGATGAGCCCGATCCAACTCAACTGATAGACTTGGTTTTTGCGATACACACGAACACGTTCACCTGCCAAC
Source organism: Roseiflexaceae bacterium (assembly GCA_947462525.1). Lineage (GTDB taxonomy): Bacteria > Chloroflexota > Chloroflexia > Chloroflexales > Roseiflexaceae > UBA965. The sequence goes on from CANHPK010000094.1 coordinate 5,165, forward strand.
AGATCCCACGGCTCGCCACTGTACGAACTGTCGACGACAATTTCTTCATCGCCGAGAGCCCGTGAAAGCTTCTGAAAGACATATTTGCTCGGCACTTCACGATTCGACACAACCGGAATGGGCTTCAAGACACCCTGATTAATCAGAGTGTTGAGATCTTGATAGACCTCTCGAAGACGCATCAGATTTGTGTGGATCCGCGCCCGCTCCGATTCAGCCACGCTGCTCGCGATCGACAACACACTGGGTGCCAATTGACGTTGAAAGAGCTGCGTGCGGATTTCGCTGGCACTACGGGCATATGCGTTGTACGATCGAAACCACTCATAAAACGTCAACAGTATGAGCGCTAGTGCTGCAATGACCCATGTCAGGGTTGAAGTGCCAAGGATAACACCGTACATTCCGATTAATGCAACGATGATCGGATAGACTGCGAGCATGCGAACTCCCAGACCAATCGGGGACATGACCGAACGACGCAACCGCGCAATTTTGCGCTGCGCATCATAGATCAAAGCCGTATTTGTCTTGGCCATAAATGCACTATACTCGTGTGTATCTACATACGAGCTATTGATCTGTGCACCACCAAAGGTAAATTGCAACGGTTTCGCTGATTCATCGATGAGGAAGTTGAGCGCCTCGATTAGCCGTTGTATGCCATAATGGCGGTCATCTTTGCTGGTAGGGGGGAACATCTGCACCATGAGGAAGTCAGTCAGAGATTGCATACGCACCTCGAACTGCTCTTGCACAACCCCACGACTCGCTGCCGAAATGTCACTGTAGTGACTCTCGAGAGCGGCAACTAGCTGTTCCTCAGCAACAACCTCGAGCTCGGGAGCGGTGTTAAAACCTGACCAGAAAGCGCGAAAATCACTGAACACTTTCGTTACGCTCGTGCTACTCTGCGTTGCACTGACCCACCAGATACTTGCAACTCCAAAAAGTCGCTGTGCTACTCCTGCATTTTGCGCCAAATATCCACTTGGGGTCGGATCACCCATTTGTGTCGAAGCGATGCTCGTGGGGCTGGAACTCTCAGTAAACACCCAACCATGTGCGGTCACAGCGTTCAGCACATCACGAGCAATGCTTGCTTTTGTGCGCTGAACCTCCTGGACAGCAGCAGATTTTACTGCAATTGCCTGACTTTGATCGAGTGACTCACTACGCCAAAGCTTCATGAACAAAATGGTTAAATTGTCTCGCACCACTTTGATAATGGTTGCAGCGTCGACATACAC
>CANHPK010000095.1 GCA_947462525.1 Roseiflexaceae bacterium
GTATCGGACGTACGGTGCGTCGTCTTCCAGCCACGCATGTTGGTCATGTTCATCATTTGCGTCCACGTACCATCGTAGAGTTCAAACGACGTGTTGGCCATCACGCGTGAGCCGGCATTGGCCACATTGATGGTCGGATTGCTGGTGGTCGGGATAACGCCAGCTACCGTCGGTGACGGCGTAGGCGTACTGGTACGGGTCGGTGTCGCTGTCGGGTCGACGCTGGTGATGCTGTAAACGACACCATCGAGCTTTTCTGAACGGTCACAGGTCGGGTCACCAAAGCTGAACAAGCTCGGCGTCGCGCCGTCTGCAGATGCACTCGACAGCTCAAATTTGACGTATTCGCCGCCTTCGCTGACTTTGTCGTAGATGTAGGTAATCGGCACCGTCAAACCGCCGTTGTTGTTCGCCACAACCGTGCCGCCGTCATAGTCGCCGGCAGGGATGGTAATGAGCCACGTGTCGCTGCCGACCGTATGTGTGACAGTTGCATTGCCATAGACCCCAGCGCTGACCGTCCCAATGCGGAAGTCCGTATCGGTCGTCGCAGTGCCACTGGTCCGCTTGAGGGCGATTTTGGTGTTGGCAGCCACACGGCCGTTGATGCGGATGTTCAACGACGTCGGCGAACTCGTTTCGGTCGCGGTCCGGTCACGGGACGAACCCAAGTCAATGATGGGGTTCAACCCGAGCGTAATCGCGTCGAGCAGGTTGCCGGTTTGCGGATTTGCCCCATCAATGGCCACAAAACCCACATTGCGGATGCCCGACCAACCACTCGACGGCAACACGTGATTGCCACCATAAATAGCCCATTTGGCACTCGAAATAGAGCCTGTATTGTTGTACGTATCGGTGTAGACCGTCTGTGTGCCACCGGTCACAATGTTGCTACTCTGTGTCGTTGCAACGCGGATGATTTGACGACTATACGTATCTGCCGCCTTCGACCCGGTGGGCAATCCAGACGGGATACCGATACGCATTTCGGCGGTGTCCGTACGGTTCCCCATCGGGCGATGGGCGAACGAGTAGGTCAGCACATCGCTGTTATTGAAACAAATCGGCTGATACAACATCGACGCGTAGTCTGCATTCAATTCTGCATAGTACGAGCCATCCTGGACGGTATAGCCCGCTACTGCTTGCCGCTGCAGTTCGATGATCCGTCCGGTTCGATTCGGCGTATATGCCGTGCCGTTGCACCCTGCGTTCCCCACGGGCGATGTCGTGAACCAACCACGCATGTCTTCTTCACGGGCATACTGGTAGGTGGTCATCGTACAGCCCGAATCGACGTTTTCGAACGATGTATTCACCATCGTGCGCGATCCCTGTGTGCCGTTCCCAGTCGGGTTCGAGGTGGTTGGGTATTGATCGTTGGTGATCGTGTACACGACACCGTCGAGCTTCGAGGACTGGTCACAGGTCGGATCACCCAAATCCAGCACCGCCGGCGTGGCACCATCGACATCTTCTTCGGAGAGATTAAAGAACGCATATTCGTTCGACTCGGTTGTCGCATCGGTCGTGTAGAGCACCGGCACGGTCAGGAAGCCGATACCGCTGGCTGCATTCACGCCGCCGTCATAGTCACCCGGTGGGATGGTAATGACCCAGACGTCAGTGCCTGATGTGTGTGCCACCGAAGCCGTTCCATACGACGACGTCACCGTCCCAATGGTAAAGTCGGTATCAGGCGTCGCGGTGCCATCGGTCATCTTCAGAGCGATTTTGAACCCCGAACCGACACGGCCGTTGACGCGGATTTTGAGTGCTTGCGGCGTGAACGCCTCGCCTGCACTGCGGTCGCGCGACGACCCCAAGTCCAACACCGGTTTGAGCCCCAGGGTAATCGAGTCCAAATTGTTGCCAGCGTTTGATGCAGAGCTGCTGATCCCATAAAAGCCGACGTTTTTGATACCCGCCCAACCTGTCGACGGCAAGGTATGTGTGCCCGAGTAGATCCCCCAGTTCCGTGCCGAGATACTCGTCGGATTGGTGGTTGTATCGGTATACGCAGTCTGTGTAGCTCCGGTCACTGTCAGGTTGTTCTGGGCGGTGCTCGCACGGACAATCTGTCGGCTGTATGTGTCTGCATCGACCGAGCCGGTCGTCAATCCCGATGGAATACCAATGCGGAACTCGGCCACATCGGTACGTGTACCACGCGGACGATGTGCAAAGCTATAGGTAATGATGTCGCTGTCTTGCAGACACAGCGGCTGATAGAGCATCGATGCGACATCAGCATTGAGCTCTGCATAGACCGAACCGTCTTCGGGCGTGTAACTATAGGCTGCGGTTGTCTGGAGCTCAATGACACGTCCGGTTCGGTTTGGGGTATATGCCGCACCATTACAGCTCGCAGTCACTGATGGATGCGACGTGAACCAGCCACGCATGTCTCCCATGCTTGCATATTGGTAGGTGGTCATGCTACAGCCCGAGTCGTTGATTTCGAACGACGTGTTGGCCATCGTGCGTACACCTTGGTCGCCGGTGCCGGCTGGATTCGACGTCGTCGGGATGACGCCCGGTGTCTGCGGCGTGCGCGTCGTCGACGCAGTCAATGTACGCGTCGGGGTCTGTGTGCTCGTTGGGGTATTCGTCGCGGTCGCTGTTGGGGCAGCAACCGTGATACTCATTGAGGCAGTAGGCGATTCACTGAATGGTGTGGTGTCGCCGTACTCGACGATGTACCCGTCAATATTTGCGTTGTTATTGAACGTATCATAAAAACAGTTGCTCGATGAACGCTGCCCAATAAGCACATAATCTTCGTTTGTCCCGCTATTCGGCTCTCCCGAGCACCAATTCGTGTAGGTCGGTGCGAGCCCTTCCTCAGGGCCATCAGCCCACACAAACGTTCCTTCCACAGCTGCATCCGTCAAACCCAACCACGTTTGATTGGTGACATAAATCTGCGGATAGACGAAGGCCGCCTCAGCTGCACTCGTCAATGTCAGCAGATACCCTGGTCGGCCTTTGTATGTCGTTGCTGCCGCACCATTCAAGGCGTTGGTGAATGTAAATACCCCATTGACCCATTTGTAATAATGCCCATTCGCTGGATTGTAATCATATGCGGTGTCGTGGGGTGTGACCGTCACGTCCAAAGAAACCGATTCTGCTGTCGTTGTTGTCACAGTCATCGAACGCAATGCTGCTTGAACATTCGCGACCGTGCCATACATGGCGACCTGCGACAAATTCGTCCAGGTCGAACTCCCATCAGGACGCGTCAAACCGGTCCTGGTGGGAATGCTGAATCGTGCCGCTGCGCTGCCGACATCGACTTTTGCCAATACAAGTGTGCTGGTGAAACCCGTCAGCGTAAAGCTACTGCCTAATGCAACATTCGTAGAATTGGTCGTAATCGTTGTACCGGCAGGCACGGCTACTGTTCCAACATAGACCGCAGTCGCAGTCGGTCCGCTGGTGTTGGTGGCTGTCGATGTCGGTCCACTGGTGTTTGTCGCTGTCGCTGTGGCGGCCCCAATGGTCGTCGCGGTAGCCGTGGCTGCGCCAAATGTGAAGTTGATACTCGACGTCCCGACATTGTTCGACACATCCATCGGATTGCTATTGAGGTCAGCGCCGGTCGTCGACAACGAAGACACCATCGTACGGTCGATAGTCACAATGCCTGCTGAAGCGGCGGTCACCGGCACGCTGATAGTACAGACGGTTGCAGGCCCAATCAACATAGACATCGAAAACGCCCGCGTCCCAACCGCAGCCGTCAAACTGTCGGTGCCACAATTGTCGACCGCCGCACCGCTTATGGTCAATCCAGCGGGAATGGCAAAGTCAAAAGTGAAATCCGTTGCAGATTCAACCGTATCGAGGTAAGCATTTTGTAAAGTGAATACGAGATTTGCCGTCGAATTGGCGAACGACTGATCAAAGGCAGCACTTACCGAGACGTCGGCTTTTTGCACAATCGTATCGAGGCCATAGCGGTAGCCCGACGCCGCATAGGTCGCACCGGTTGTTTTGAATTGTGCTACCAAGCCCGTATCGATGGGCGTCGTTTCGAGGTCGAAAATCCCCGTACAGGTGCCGTAACAGGTCCCCACGGTCACATCGCTAGAGCTCGTAATGATTGTGTTGGCATTGGTATACACACCGCTGTACCCACCGGCCAGTGTCCCTGCAGTTGTTTCGCGGAAGGCCAATACTTGCTTTGATGTCGGCTCGATGGATTGCACAGACCGATATGGGGATGTTGTCGATGCACCGACACCCGTGTCACTCCCACCCGGGTACGTATCTCCACCTTTATAGACACGGATTGTCACCGCAGGTGATCCAACAGGCAGGATGACGGTATAGTTTTCGGTGAAGTATTTATTTGGATAGGTGTACGAAATTTCGCGCCGCAGGGTATAGGTGCCAGCCACACCAGCATCAGTCGACGTTCCCGTATATTCGAGCAGCGCATAGCCGCTACCGGTAGTCGTCGCCATGCTCGTCCCGACACTCGCACTCCCACTCAGTGCAAGGACATCGACACTATCCCACAGTGTTGCACCCCAAATGACCAAATTGCTAAAGACAACAGGCGTACTGCTGCCATTTTGAATCGACAACGCGATGCTGACATTGCCACCGTTTGTGATTGCGCTGGTGCCGTAGCCACAATCCGAGTCATAGTAATTGACCAGATTGCGGAACCACACCTGCTCAGCGCCATCGATACAATTAAACGCCATGCGCAAGCCATCCGAGCCATTCGTCGCTGCACCACCACCGCCGTTGATGGTCAACACATCGGTGCCCAGGGGCACTGTGGTGCGCGGTTTGGCCGCCGTAGATTGGGTGTTCACCCCCATCAGATACGGCGTGAGGAGCAAAATCCCGATGATGACGAGCCGCAACAGCACATGCAGTCGGAACGGCATTCCATAGATTGTGGATTCTTGATTTTCGCGGCGCATACGTACCCTCATTATCCTGCTGGGCTGCCACCTTCGGGTGCACAACCACATAAACATCGCTTGTATATCTGACTACACGAATGAACTATACTACACAGCCCCGTTTACGGAATTCAACGTTTTGATCGAATTCAGGTCTGTATCAGGTTCACCGCTCGACCTGCATATGCGCGGCTTTGTACGCCACCGGCAAAAAAGCACGTAATCGCGCTATTTGCGCTCGCTGCATCTACACGCAATGCTGGTCATCGCCGTCGACGCACGATTCTCACACACAATCTGTCACGGACTGGTAACGTCCCACGTTCTTTCAGCCGGGCTGAAAAAGGCAAATATGACATCTTGTGCCGTGAGAGAACGACGCCGCGCACCGTGTTTTTGTTCCGTTGTTTCGTGAATCGCGCCTAAATTCGTTTCTGCGCCGATCCGCATTCTCCGTTTGAATCAGTTCATACCAAAAGAACACCCCCCGCGTGGATGCGCGGGGGGTGTTCTTTTGGTGGGTTTTCCGCCCTTCAAGACCATGGACGAAAGTATTCCGCCCTTCAAGACCATGGACGAAAGTATTCCGCCCTTCAAGACCATGGACGAAAGTATTCCGTCCTCCATAACCATGCTCGAACACTATTCCGTCCTCCATAACCATGCACGCAGGTGCATGGTTATGGGGTTGGGGTAGCAGTCTTGGTCGGTGTGCGCGATGCGTTCACACCATTGCTCTGGTCACCCAGCACGATGATGCGACCGTTGCGCAATCCGAGGATGGTGTTGGTGTACCCTGCGGCGACTGTGTAAATGTCGGTGTATTCGGGTGGTATCACATAGACATTATTGTCATTGCGGCCCCAACCAAAGACGGTTCCGTCCTTCTTCACAGCCAGGGAGAACTGATTGCCGGCGCTGACCTGCTTCATATCGACCGTGCCTGGTGGCACAGACGACTGGTTGTAGGCATTGCCACCCCAGGCCAGCACTGTCCCGTTGTCGAGCAATGCAATCGAGTGATCCAGCCCGCCAGCAACCTGGACAACCTTCTTGGCAGGCTTGCTGACGATTGCTGATGGGATCTTGGTTTGACCGGCAGCATTGCTTCCCCATGCTTGGACCGTACCGTCACGTTTGACGACCAACGAGTGGTTCAAGCCACCAGCAATCTGGATGACATCCTTCAAACCTTTCGGAGCTGTTGCCTGATTGAAGCCGTTGTCACCCCAGCTAACCACAATCCCTTTGTTCGTCAATGCCAGGCCATGCGCACCACCAGCAGCAATCGACACAATGTCCTTCGCAGTTGTTTGTGGGAAGGTAATCTGCTTCTTGGTGTTGGCGCCCCAGCCGTAGACTTTGCCGCCCTTGAGTGCAAGCGCAAAGTTGGTACCGACTGCAACATCGGTTACACCGCTTCCACAGCAC
>CANHPK010000096.1 GCA_947462525.1 Roseiflexaceae bacterium
TCCGAGTCGTCTCGTGTGGGACATAAGGTGGTAGTGGTGGACAAAAATCGACGACGCGGCCTCGAACGACAAACAAAACGCCAAAATGCACGGGTTACTCCTGTCTATAGTCAACAAAACGACGCCGAAACCATCAGCGGCTACACCACTTCAGCGAACGATACGCCACGCCGTTCGACGAGTGGCGCGTTGCTATCGCACCGCGTGCGTGTCCGCCGCCAAGGTCAGCTGATGATGAACGGCCTGTTGGTGTTGCTCATCGCTGTGGCTGCCGGTGGGGTCTGGTTCTTGTCCATCGAACGCCGCTTTCAAGACCGGGTCTACCCCAATATCAGCATTTTGGGGGTCAACATCGGCGGCTTGTCGAAGACCGAAGCCACACAAGCCCTGGTCGATCACCTCAAGCCGTTCCGCGATACACCTATTGTGCTGAGCTACGAAGGCCGCAACTGGAACGTCAGCGGCACCGAACTAGGGATGGACATCTCGTATCTCGACAGCATCGACCAGGCATTTACGATTGGTCGATCGCGTGACATGCTCACCAACATGGAGACGATTTGGCAGGTCATGAAAAGCGGGCTCGAGATCCCCGTGACAGTCGTCGTGGACGAACGCAAAACCCAAGAAAGTGTTGCCCGGCTTGTACCGGTCATCGATAGACCTGCCCAAGACCCCGCTGTTGTCCTCAATGGGACAACCTTGCGCTTCGTCGGTGGTGCCGTCGGGCGGATGGTGTTGATCGACGAAACCGTCGCACGCATCCGCGAGGTCCTCCCGCTGATGGCCAAACAACAACCCGTCACCGTGGCGACCCGCGAACTGCCGATGAACATCACCCAAGCCGCCAAAGATGCCGCACAACAACGCATGACTGCATTGGTTGGACAACCACTCGTCGTGCGGGTCGGTGATGCCGAATACACGTGGACCAGCGATGAGTTGTCACGCATGGTCGAATACGTGCAGACCGATGCCCAGGGTGGCCCAACCGGCTACACGTTGTCGCTCAATCCGTATATGATTGAACGCCGCATCGACAAAATCGCCGAAGAGACCCAAACCAAGCCCGTGTATCCACGCGTCAAATGGGACATGGGGGTGTTAACCATCACCAAGCCGGGGGTCCCCGGCTGGCGCCTCAATAAGCAAGAAGCCCGCGACCTGATTACCACGACCATCGACAACGGGGTACGCAGTGTGACGTTGGTGCCACGCTATGTGCCCATCCCCGTCAACGAGACAAATCTCAATACCCTCGGGATTGTCGATTTGGTGTCGGAAGGCAAAAGCGACTTCAGTGGGTCGGCAGCGTACCGTGTGACGAACATCCAAGCCGGCCTGAACGTACTCGACGGCGTGCTCATCCCACCGGGCGATGAGTTCTCGTTCAACGAGACCATCGGTGCCATCGACGAGACGCAGGGGTTCGTCGAAGGGTACGCGATTGTCCAACAGCGCACTCAACTCGAGTTTGGTGGCGGGATTTGCCAAGACTCGACGACCGTCTTTCGTGCGGCGTTTTGGGCAGGGTTGCCCATTACCGAGCGCTGGGGACATTCGTTTTATATCAGCTGGTATGACAAATTCGGACCAACAGGGATGGACTCGACCATATTTACGGGTGGTCCAGACTTGAAGTTTTTGAATGACACCGGCAAATGGTTGCTCATCCAGACATCATCCAACCCCAAAACAGGGATTGCATCGGTCAAGTTCTACGGCACCCCGACCGGCCGCAAAGTCGAAATGATCCAAAACATCTACAACCGCGTCAGCGCACCGGTCGAACCCGTGTTTGTCACCGATGCAGAACAGCCGGCCGGCGCAGTCAAACAGAGCGACCGTGCGCGCGATGGCATCACCATCGACATTGCCCGCACCATTATCGACCCCGATGGCACCGTACGCGCACCCGAAATCTACCGGACGCGCTTCAAGCCATGGCCCAACATCTATGTCTTTAACCCCGCCGACCTCGAAAACGGGCTCCCCAAAATCGAAATGCCCGAACCGCAGGGGAATCTCAATACCCCCGGCGTCACCGCCGAAACCGGTGTGCGCTATATCAACGCATCACAGACCGCACCCATCGAAGATGCCCCCAAACCAACCGAAGCAGAAGCACCATAACGCAATCCAATGTGACACAATACGACGAACCCCCGGTCAGTGACCGGGGGTTTATCTGTGCATGAGTGCAATTGCCTGCGCTGCTGCGGCACTCCAATCGAAGCGACGCGCTACCGCAGGACCGTGCCGTACCATGTCCGCCCGACGCACGGGATCGTTCCAGAGTGCCGCTATGGTCCGGGCGAGGACTTGAGGATTATCAACAGCAGTCGTGACAACCGCATCGACCACTGTCTCGCGATACACCGGCAGATCACTACACAACACCGCACAGCCACACGCCAATGCTTCGTAGACGGGCAATCCGAAGCCCTCTGCCCGTGACGGTTGCACCACCAGAGTGGCACCGTGGTAGAGCTGCCGGAGCAACACGTCATCAGGATGAGCAATTTCGACAATCGGTAGGTCCGGCGCTGCACGCCACGGTCGTTCACGGGCCGGATTGAACTGCCCCGCAATAACCAGCGTGGCGGGCGCTTCGATTGCCCGTTCGGTCACCAGGATGCGCCAGGCAGCAACCAATGTTGCGAGGTTTTTGTGTGCTTGATTGGAGCTGACACACAGTGCGTATGGGCCCGAAATACCGTGTGCGTGCGGATCAAATGCCGGCACCGGCGCAAAAAACAGTGCATCGACACCGTTGGGAATAACAGCCGGCGGACGATGCGGCCAAACGAATGGGGTAATCTGCACGGCTGCAGCGTGCGACACCGTTGTCAGGAGGCTCGCACGGGCTGCCACGAGCCAGAGCGCCAGCCGAAACCCGATGCGCAGATGCCACGGAGTCGACGCGCTCTGTAATGGGATGGCATCGTGGACGGTCACCATCGTCCGTGGAACAAAACGCCCCCACGGCAACCGCAGATAGGGCGTATAAAACCAATCAGCGGGGATTGTGTTTGCCAGCCGTCGTACCTGTTGGCCCTCGCGCACGCTCCCAGGACGGCCGCTGACCTCATGATGCGTGACGGTCGCCGCTGCAGCAGGGAGCTGCAGATGGGTGTTGACACGACGGGGATTCGTGACGATGTGCAGATGCGCGACATCTGGATGGTGCGCCAGTGCGTGTGCCATGCCGGTTACGACTCGCCCAATGCCTGGGTACGCATCACACGCATAGCGTGCATCGACGATTATCCGCAGGCGCTCAGTGACCATGGCGATACCAACCATCGATGTACCCCAATGCACTTGCATACGAGGCATAGGCTTTGAGCGGTGACCAGGCAAACCGCCAGCGCGGATCACTAAACGAAAACGGGATGAAACAATGGATGGGCACCAAGAAGGTCCGCAACAGGAGCCACACTGCAGCTTGCAGGCGTGACCGGAAGTTGTTGCCCGCACGAGCACGGCGCGGATCGCGACGCACCTCTTGGGCATGCCCCATGCCGTATGCATAGTGCTTGTGCCACAACGCAGCCATCGTCAATGGGGCATGGTGCGTTACCCACGCATTGCCGGCTTGGACCAAATGGACCGGTGCATCGGCTCGATGCAGCTGGCGCACCCGCACAAAAAACTCGGTATCGACGCCCCGCGTCAGGGTGGGATCGAAGCCACCAACTGCTTCGAAGACCCGGCGTGACACCAAGCAGCAGGTCGTCGTTATCGAGCAGCTGTAGTGCGGCGGATCCGGGTTGGTGCGCGTATCAATCGGTACCACGGGGTTGACGATGCGGGCTACCTGCTGTGCGACAGCGTGTTCGAAGGGGCTTGCGTCGGCCGGCAAGACGCGGGCTGCACCGGCGATCGCTACACCCGGTTGGCAGGTCGCGAGGTAGAGTCGTTCGATGCATTCGGGATGCCCAAATACCGCATCATCATCAAGGAAGAGGTACCAATCGACGGGATCATGCGGAGCGCTGTCACTGACGCGGTAGGCACCCACGTTGCGCGCGTACCCATTGGGCGCTTGGCGATAGACGATGACAACCTGGCTCGGCTGCATCGTCTGTGCGGCCATCATCGCCTCGACATCGAGTGGTGTCGTTGCCATGGTGGGGATAATCACCGCGATGCGTGGTGCATGAACAGGTGTGCCGTCAGGTGCACCTCCTGCGGGAGGATGTGTTGTGGTCACGGTGCTCCCTTCGTCGTTGTAGATACGCGGTACGCGGTTACCCTACACAAAGCGGTACAGGGCGACGGTAGCATTGAGCCAGCGTTCCATCGTAAAGCGCTGTGCAACACGGGTACGGGCATTGAGCGATACCGTGATCCGGATCGCAGCATCGTTGAAGACACGCATAATAGCCGATGCAAGCGCATCGGAGGAGCCGGGACGCACCAGCAATCCGCTCGCATTGGATTCGATGATTTCATGAATGTTGGCGATTGCAGAAGCAACAACGGGCCGTTCCATCGCCATTGCCATCAACAAATCGAACGACATCGGTTCAGAAAAAGATGGTTGCACATAGACATCGACACAGCGCAGAAATCCTGAGCGGTCGGGCATGTCGTCGAAAAAGAGGATCCGTTCAGGGTGCGCACTCTGCCGGGCCAATGCTCGCAGGTGTGCGCTGTGCTCGCCGGTCCCGACCAGTACAAGGGTTACCTCGGGGATGTACTGCCAGATGTGATCCATGGCGTGGATGAGGACCGAATGCCCTTTGTGGGGAGCGAACTGCCCGACACTTGCAATCAACTGCCCTTCTGCAGGCAGATTGTAGGCCGCACGACCACGGTCGGGGGTCATGTGTAACGCATAGACTGTGGTATCGATCCCGATGGGTATCACGGCGATGTGGGTGTGGGTCAAGCGATATTCCTGTTGCAGAATATGCTTGGCTGCATTGGTGTACACGATGATGTCACTGAATGTGCGTAGCAAGCGCTGCACGACGAAGCTGTAGATGGGGCGTACCCCGTCACTGCGGACGGTCGGCGCGACTTCGGCCAAGGTCACAACGCGGGTGGGAATTTGCGCAACCCACAACGCGGCAATGACTTCGGTTTCGGTGTCGGGTGACGCGGCCAGCAAATGCACAATGGCAGGTTTGGTGGAGAGCAGCCAGGCAATCAAAATACGCAGGCGTAAAAGTGCTTTCGTGTGGGGCGGGATATCCAGCGAAATGGCTTCGACATGCGGTGACTGCTGTGTGAGTGCAAGAATCGCCGGATGCACGCTGCCCGTTTGTGTGACGATGATGATATGGAACGGCAATGCGGCGCTATGAGCGACCAGATTGACGAGGTAGTGAATAGTATCTTCCGCAGCATCTTTCCCAATAAGATAGACCAATGGCGCTCGGTGATTGCTCATGGAGTTCCTTTAGATGGTACGTGCAAACCGGCCAGAATAATTTGTCGGTGGCGGAGCGTACGTGCACAGTGTCTGATGTTCCAACCAAATGCCGCGAGCAGGCGTGGATCACGACTGCGCAACAGTCGCCACGGCAACGCGATGAGCTGCTTGCCCACAAACCAGACAACCCGCGCCCACGATTGCGATTTGAGGTGGGCATAGATTCCGTTTTGGATGTAGAGATGCAACCATGTCTGCGCACCGCCACCGCTCCCATTGCGGGTATGGGTTATCTCGACATCACGAGCCACGACGGTACGTCGACCTGCGCGTTGGGCACGCCAACAGAGATCGGTATCTTCCCAGTACAAAAAGAACTGCTCGTCGAACCCACCCAACGCCTGCCAGTCCGCCCGACGCATCATTAGCGCCGCACCGGGGAGAGCGTCGCGATCGGCGACCCCTATCCCCAGCGGGATGGACTCGCCGGGATAGCGGGTCTCGGGGGTGATGCAAGCAACCGACGGATGCGCATCCAGATGGGCAACAAGCCGTTGACACCAATACGGTGTGACTAGTATATCAGGGTTGCAAAAGACCACATAGTCGCCACGAGCAAGCGCTGCACCGCGATTACACGCGCTCCCATAGCCCAGATTGCTGGGTAACACGAGCCACTGTGCGTGTTGCAGCCAGCGTGTTGGTGCGTCGGTCGAGCCGTTGTCTACCACGATGAGTTCACAGGCAGCCATCCCGGGGTCTGCCTCGAGCGACGCTGCCAAGGCAGGCAACCGGTGGGCGCTGTTGTAGGTGACGACGATAATGCTGACCAATGGGGTGGCACTCATGTGCGCTCCCGCAGCACGGTGACAAACAGCGCATGAAAGAGGCCTGCAACGTGCGGCCAGGTGTGTGCCGCAAGCGATGCGCGCGCTTGGTGGCCGA
>CANHPK010000097.1 GCA_947462525.1 Roseiflexaceae bacterium
ACCACGTTGCGGGCGTCTGCCCCGCCACGGCGCAACAGCGCCACCACACTCTGATCGGCGTCGTCGCAGGCAATCCAGTGGAATCCCCACGGGTCAAAGTCCAGTTCGTGCAACGCGCGCTCGTCGCGGTGGAGCCGATTCAAATCGGCTACATATTGCTGCAGCCCGGCATGCATCGGCTCGTTGAGCAGGTACCAATCGAGCTCGCGCTCGTGCGACCATTCGCGCCACTGCCCGAACTCGCCGCCCATGAACAACAGTTTTTTGCCCGATTGGCCATACATGTAGCCGTACAACGTGCGCAGATTGGCGAACTTCTGCCAGTGATCGCCGGGCATTTTGCTCATCATTGAGCCCTTGCCGTGGACCACCTCATCGTGCGAAAACGCCAGGGTGAACTGCTCGCTGAACGAATACAACGACCGAAAGGTCAGCTTGTCGTGGTGGTATTTGCGGTGCACGGGATCTTCGGTCATGTATTTGAGGGTATCGTGCATCCAACCCATGTCCCACTTCATGTTGAAGCCCAAGCCACCGATGTAGGTCGGTCGCGACACCATCGGCCAGGCCGTCGACTCTTCGGCGATCATCACAATACCGGGGAACCGGCCGTGGACTGCCTCGTTCAGTCGGCGCAACAACACAATGGCATCGATGTTTTCGCGGCCGCCAAAGGCATTGGGGATCCATTCCCCGTCTTTGCGTGAATAGTCGAGGTACAACATCGAAGCCACCGCATCGACCCGGATGCCGTCGATGTGGTAGCGTTCGAACCACGACACCGCGCTCGAAATAAGGAAGCTGCGCACCTCGTGCCGCCCATAGTTAAAGATGTAACTGCCCCAATCGGGGTGGTAGCCCTGGCGCGGATCGGCGTGCTCGTAGATGGCAGTACCATCGAACTGCGCCAGGCCGTGGGCATCCACGGCGAAGTGCGACGGCACCCAGTCGAGGATGACGCCGATATCATTTTGGTGCAGGTAGTCCACAAATTCCATGAAATCCGTCGGGCTGCCATAGCGGCTCGTCGGTGCATACAACCCCACCGACTGATAGCCCCACGACCCGTCATACGGGTATTCCATGATGGGCAGCAGTTCGACGTGGGTGTAGTTCATCATCGTGCAGTAATCGACCAATTTGCGGGCCGCGTCGAAGTAGCCCAGCCACGATCCGTCCGGGTTGCGCATCCATGACCCGAGGTGCACCTCGTAGATGCTCATCGGGGTGCCGTTGGTGTTGCGGGTGGCACGCGCGGTCATCCACGCGGCATCACCCCAGCGGTGGGCCTGCATGTCGCTGACAATAGACGCCGTGTTGGGGCGGACCTCACTGGCAGTCGCCAGTGGGTCGGCTTTTTCGAGGAAGTCGCCGGTCTGTGTCTCGATGGAGTATTTGTAGGCGGTCCCCAGCGGGACGTGGGCGACAAACCCCGCCCAAATGCCCGAAGACCCTTGTGCCCACAGCATGTTGCCGCCACGCTGCCATCCATTGAAATCGGCAATGACCGCCACACTGCGCGCGCTCGGCGCCCACACCGCAAAGTGGACACCCATCACGCCGTCTTTGACGCACGGAATGGCACCCAGCTTTTCGTGGAGCGCGAAGTGCGATCCCTCGTTGAACAAGTACAAATCGTCTTGGGTGAGGAGCGAATGACCGGTCAATGGGATGGGCATGGCGGCTCCTTCTACAGGCAGATCAGCGGTTCAGCACGGCTGCTTGGACTGCCGCATAGAAAGGGTCAATCGCGGCGACTGCTTCCAAATCGGCCAAACCTGCTGCATTTTTGGGGTCGAGCAACGTCTGTGCCCATCCACGCAGGAACTGCGCACTCGTCAATGTCGCGTCTTGGGCCAGAACGGTAGTGCTCAATCGTACCACAGAATCGACGACGAGCTCCCCAAACGGGGCCAAATCGCTCGGGAATGCGGGATTCTGCGTGTCGACCAATGCCTTGGGCTGATAGCGCTTGAGCACACCCACGGCGGCATCATAATCGCCATACAACAACGCACTCATGAACGGCGACGCATCGTCTGCCGTCGGCGCACGCAACGCAGCCGCGCGCTTCAGCAATACCACGGTCCATGCATCTTGTTCGTTGCTGGGGGTTTGCACCGTCGCCAGTGTCGCGGCAACCATGTTCCAGCGCCCTGCCTCGGCAGCAGTAATGGCTGCTTGAATGGTGGCATCGTCGCTGGGCAGTATCTTCTGCGCGACAAATGCACTGCCATCCCAACGATAGACTTCTTCGGCAGCAGAACGGACGCCACAGGCATAACAAAAGACATAGTAATCCGTTGCGTCACCGACGGCTTCGCGTACGCCATCCGCGTCGACATCCACCATGGTCAATGCACCACCGCCTGCGTCGGAGTTGGTGGTCAATTCGAGCTTCAGTGTGGTGCCATCGAACGAAAAAATCTGCCCGAAGCTGCTATGCGCACCAACGCCGCCTTCGACCAAGAGGAACGCCGTCCCCGCGCGATAGGTGGGGATCATCTGCAGGCCGTAGATGTACTGCCCGTCTTTGAAGTCGAATTCGGTGATTTTCTGTAGGCCGCTCGTGGTTTTCTGAAAAATCGTCAACGGATGATACGAGGTGTACCCTTCGTTGCCGCCCATATCGGACGATCTGCCCATGGTCAGACTGGCAAAGTAGGGTCCATCGGTACCGTCCAAAATCTGAATGACCGCGGTCTCGCCCTGGCTCGAATCGCTCAATCCGTCAGCATCGGGGGTCGCCGTCGGTTTGAGCCCTGCCTCGGTCGTCGCCACAATGGCGGTCGCATCGACGGCGTCGACATTACTCGGGGTATTGGTGGGGTCCACAAACAACGTCGGAGAGGCCGTTGCACTCTCGGCAGGCGCTGCCGCGGTGGCGGTAGGCACGAGCGCCGTCGCCGTCGCTGCCAGATCTTGGGCAGGCGCTTGCGGGGAATTTTCTGCCGTTGTCGAACCACAGGCTACCAAAAGAACAACCAACCCCGTCACTAGCACACTGCGCAGCCACATACCAACCTCTTTTTTTGTACCGTCGAAACCTGTTTTACAGTTTACACTATACCAAATAGTAAAATACCACACACGCTGGTGACAGCAGACTCACCAGTTCCTGACAGCCTCCGTGCTCCCACGCTGCATCTACCGCACCGTGCCTATCGCCCCGCACACCAGCACAAGCTGCACCATCGCATGGGAATGCACTTTGCAGAATGCGTGTGCACCGGAAGAACCCTTCCGCATGCACGCGCCGACGCATGCACTTCACAGGCGGCTGATATTGCGGCTGTTTGCCGCTCGTGTGCAAGCTCGAGCCGTGGAAAAGCGTTAGGACTGTAACGAATAGAAAGGTTCTTTCGGGCGTCTCGATGCGGGCCGCGCCGCAATGTACGTCATACGGCATCAAACCCACAAGGCGATTACCCAACCGATGACATACAGCATCCCAAAGCGCATGTGCAGAACTGCAGAGCCACGCAACACGGGGTGCAATTTCTCGGCGGCTTCTTCGGTCGCCGCGGTGCGCATCAGGCGCCACGCCAACGGCGCCATCGCAAAGCTGATCAGCGTCGGCCACGGTGCCAATCCCAGTGCAATCAATACCAGCACACTCACAAATGCGCCGCCGACCAACACATAGAACTCCACGCGGGCTCCGCTGCGACCGAGCATGGTGGCCAGGGTCCGTTTGTGATTGATGATGTCGGTGTCGATATCGCGCAGATTGTTGGCATGCAAAATCGCCGCCACCACAAACGACACCGGCAGTGCTGCCCAGATGGCCGGCAAGGCGATAACCGGTTGTTGCAGATAATACGACCCGAGCACCATCACCGGCCCCATAAAGATGAACACGGCCAGCTCGCCCAGCCCGACATAGGCCAACGCAAACGGCCCGGCAGTATAGAAGTAGCCCACTGCGACACTACACAGCCCCAGCCACAAGATGAACGGCCCGGTGGCGTAGACGAAGTACAACCCGATAGCCGAACCCACCGCAAAGGCGATGATGCCCGCCCAAAAAATCTGCTCGGGCGTCATGTCGCCCCGCAGCAACGCACCGCCGGTGCCTTTGACCGCGGGGGTGTCGGTGCCTTTTTTGTAGTCGTAATAGTCGTTCATCAGGTTTGTGCCGCCTTGGATGGCAATCGACCCGACCAAGGCCAGGGCCAACCAGAGCCAATTGAGGGTCACCTCGTGCGCCGCCACCGCAGCACCCAACAACACCGGCACGATGGCTGCGGTATAGCTCCACGGGCGCACCGCCCCCCACCACTTCTGCACCAATGGCATACGTGACTCCTTGATGGTGTGGCGCCATGGCACCAGCAACCGCTCCATTTCGTCGAGCCCGACCGTCAAGACCCACCCCAGCGCGGCTATCAAACAGACCGCCGCCATCATATCGGCAATGGCATACAACTCGTATGATTGCCAGATGCGGTAGCCGATGCCGTTGCTCGCACCCACAAATTCGACGCCGACGATGAGGGTCAGTGCAAAGCCCATCGCCAGCTTCCACCCCTCGATAATCGCCGGCAGGCTGGCGGGGAGTGCCACGGTGCGGAACAATGTGCGCTGATTAGCGCCATACAACCGCCCCACTTCGAAGTAGCGTCGGTCGACCTGCATCACCCCGCCAATGGTGTGGATAACCACCATCAAAAAGACACTCATCGCCACGGTGGCTATTTTGCTCACCTCACCGATCCCCAACACCACAATTACCAGCGGCAACAAGGCTATTTTGGGCACGGGGTAGAGCATCGTCGCCAACGGCCGCACCAGATAATAGACGGTCCGATTGAGGCCGCTCCAGATGCCCAGCAGCGTCGCCGGGATCGCCCCGATGAGAAACCCCAAGGCGATCCGCTCACTGCTCACCACCACATCGGCGACGAGCGACCCATCGACCAGCCCGTCGACCAAGGCCACCACGACCTCGCTCGGCGGCGGCACAAAGATGCGGTTGAGAATGCCCGCCTGCACCGCGCCTTCCCACAGCACCAGCAACAACAGCGGCGACAACCACGATAACCAGCGATTCTGTTGCATCAGCGCACCTCTTCGTGCATCTGCAGCTCGACTTCGCTACGGATCTGCGCCCAGATGTCGGCAAACGCCTGCGTAAAGGCCGGTAACGCGCGCTTTTGGGCGATGGGTACATCGGGCAGTTGCGGCGTCACATCGGCGATAATCCGCCCGGGGCGGGCCGACATCACGATGATGCGGTCGGCCACAATCAGCGCCTCGTCGATGGCATGCGTCACAAACACCATCGTGCCACAGACCCCTTGGCGTTGCAGATCACAGACCAGCTCTTGCATGAGCAGGCGCGTCTGCGCGTCGAGCGCGGCGAAGGGCTCGTCAAACAACACAATATCTGGCTCGATGGCCAAGGCCCGAGCGATCCCCACCCGTTGTTGCATGCCCCCCGACAGCTGATGCGGGTAGGCATCGACAAAGCGCTGTAGGCCCATGCGCTCGGCCCAATGGCGTGCCCGGTCGCGGCATTGCAACGCCGGCATGCCGCGGGCCATCAGACCATAGCTGATGTTGTCGGCGACCGACATCCAGGGGAACAGCAGGCCGCTCTGGAACACCATCGCCCGCGTCGCCCCCGCCGCCACGGTCAACGTGCCGGTGCTCACTTGCTCGAGCCCGGCGATGGTGCGCAACAAGGTCGTTTTGCCGCAGCCACTCGGGCCCACCAACGCAACGGCACTGCGCGGCGCAATCGACAGCGTGATATCGGTCAACGCGGTCACACCAGTGGGGTAGGTGAGCCCGACGCGCTCAAAAACGATGGGGGAGGTCGACTGCATGCGCATCTATCCTCTGCACAAAGAAAAACGCGACGTCCGAAGACGCCGCGTTGCGTATCTCAACTGCCACACTCGGCGACTATTTGCTCGTAGCCCGGGCAACCAAATCGGTGTTGATGAGGCTGTTCACGTCTAGGTCTGTATCATACTCCAAATACCCACGCGTGCGGAAGTATGCCTGCAGGGTGCTCAGATTGTCGACCGGGATGACGCCCTCGGCGTTGTAATTGGCTGCAGACGCCTGCTCGATAACGGCAGCCGGCACCTTGGTGTACGTTTCGATGATTGCGGCAATCTCGGGCGTCATGTAATCACCCTGCAAATCACCACAGGCCTTGAGGTAGGCCCGCATGAAGCCCTCAGACGTCGCGGTGTCGGCTAACATCGACTCACCCATGTACAGGTAGGTCGCATAGAAGCCGTCGATGAAGTCGTCGGCCAAGACCGCCACGACGCCCTTTTGGACGTTGATGGTGGCCAGCGGTTCACCCAAAATC
>CANHPK010000098.1 GCA_947462525.1 Roseiflexaceae bacterium
GAGGCTGCCACATCGCGACTTCGCGCGATTCCCATGCGTTCTACTTCGTCACTCGTCTGTGCCCGGATGCCTGCAGTATCGATAAAGCGAACAGGAATCCCATGGATGTCAGCGCTTTCTTCGAGTGTATCGCGGGTTGTTCCGGCAACCGGTGAGACCAGCGCGCGATTGGTGCGCAGGAACGCATTGAGCAAACTCGACTTACCGACATTCGGCCGACCGAGCAACGCCACCTGTGCACCATCACGGAGCAAAATCCCTGCACGCGCACCATCGATGTATGTTTGCAACCGGGCGACAACAGCGCGGAGTGCGGTCGGGTTGAGTGCATCTTCGCTGACGTCATCGGGGAAGTCGATACGTGCAATCACGGCGGCGAGCTCATAGAGCAACGCAGCCCGTAGTTCTGCAACGGCACTCCCTACCCAACCGTTGAGTTGGTGGTGCGCCTGGCGCAGTGCTTGCGGTGTCTGTGCCTGGATGATGTCCATTACTGCTTCGGCCTGCGCCAAATCGATGCGTCCAGCTGCATACGCACGCATGGTGAATTCGCCCGGATGGGCAAGCCGCGCACCGGCTTCGATACACCGTGCGATGACGAGTTCGACCGCCACACGTCCACCGTGACACGAAATTTCGACGACGTCCTCGCCGGTGTAGGTGGTAGGCAGCCGCATCCAGTAGGCGAGCACCTCATCGATACGACTGCCATCTAGCGCGACGATATGCCCATAGCGCACATGCCGAGAGCGCCATTGCCCTGCACGATGCGGAATCATGATTGACGCCAAGATTGGCTGTGCCTGCGACCCACTGAGGCGCACAACCCCAATTGCTGCGCCACCCACGGATGTCGCCGCAGCAACAATTGTATCGGTGTAGTTCATACAGGTATTATACGTGGGGTCAATCAAGGAGTGCATACACAGACGGGGAGCGGGGTTACTTGGAGATAACTGAACTGTGCTACTATCTGTGTGATACGGACTGCAGGAGCCAACAATGAATGCAGAAAAAAACATCTGGGGAATGATAACGCAGTACATTGATCGCATAAATCAATGGCTCGCACAGTACCCGGTTTGGCAGCGACGGGTCCGTATATTGCGGTTGGGGCTCTTCCAATTCGGGATGGGCATTTCGTTGGCCCCAATAACCGGTACGCTCAATCGTGTACTGATCAGCGACCTCAAGATATCTGCAGGTTTTGTTGCGCTGTTGATGTCGATTCATTACTTTGTCTCACCCATACGGACCGTCGTCGGTCACCATTCGGATGTACGGCGCAGCAAAGGCTTCTGGCGTACTCCGTACATCGTGCTCGGGGCGATGTTGACCTATGGAGGACTGTCGACTGCGCCGTTTTCGTTGATTTTGTTCGATGCAGACAGCATGACACAGGGTCCGATTGTCTATATTGTTGCGTTTCTGATTTTTTTGCTCTACGGCGTCGGGGTGAACATCGTCGAGACAACGTATTTGGCGATGGTGAGTGACAACACGGAACCCGAAGAGCGTGGCAAAATCCTCGCTATTCTCTGGTTGATGCTCGTGGTCGGCACCGTTACTGGGTCATTGTTCATCGGCCTTTCGCTCATCGACTATTCACTCGGTGCGTTGATTAGTGCGATGCAGATGAGTGCGTTTATCTTTGTCGTGTGTATGGTTCTGTCATTGATTCGACAAGAAAAGCTGCGCCCCGACGGGCGTCTGGTGCGCGAAATCGAGCATGTTGCCCGACAGTCGCTCGGTGAGTCGCTCAAAATCGTCTGGAACACTCCTGCCTTGCGCAGTATGTTTTTTGTGTTTTTCATCGCAACACTCGGCTTCGGCACGCACGATGTGTTGCTCGAGCCGTACGGCGCACAGATCCTCGATATGTCGGTGACGGCGACAACCTTGCTGACCGCACTGTGGGGCGTCGCCATGATCGTCGCCGTTGTTACTGCTGGGTGGTGGTTATGGACACGCGGCCAAAGCGGACGTCTGCTCATCAGTGGCGCTTTGGTCGGGATGATGGGTTTTTTGACCGTCACGTATGCAGGAATCATCGAATCGACCCTGCTCTTCCAGGTTGGGGTGGCGGGTATCGGTTTCGGTCGTGGATTGTTTATTGTCGGGAGCATTGCAACCGTCATGAGCCTTGCCGATCGTGGACACACCGGGCTCTTTATGGGCATCTGGGGTGTTGTGCAATCATTGGCACAAGGCTTTGGGACGATTGGTGGTGGTGTTGCACGCGATGCAATAGGGAGTGCGACCGGCAATGTGTTGTACGGCTATGTATCGGTCTATGCCGCTGCCAGTGTGTTTTTGTGTGTGATGGTGGTCTACATGTACGTCAAGCGCATTAACTCACGTCTGTCGAACGGCGAGATTCAATCACCATGGAACGGCTTGCAAAACATCCCCGCTGACCAAATATTGTTCTAGCACTGCGTCTCGGACGCACGGACAAGGAATATCATGCAGATTGTCGGGGCAGTGCTCTTTGCTATTTTTCTCTGGTGGGTGAGCACCGGGGCCATCATCGTGATGTATCGCAAAGAACCGTGGACCTACGATGCATCCGTCGGGGCATACACGGTGGTCGCAGCTGCAAGCATGGCAGTGCTTATCCTGTTGCGCAATACCAGTGAACTCTGGGCAATCTATGTCAGCTTTTCGGCAGGGACGCTCGTGTGGGGGTGGAATCTCGCGTGCTACTACACCGGGTACATCACCGGCCCCAAAGACCCCCAACCACGTCACAATTTGTCGGATGCAGAACGGTTCCGTCATGCGATGATTCGTTCGGCGCATCACGAGTGGGTTTCGGTGCTGCTTGTTGCTACGTCTGCGGGGTTGGCATGGGGTGCAAGCAATATTGCGGGATTCGGTTGCATTATTCTTTTTTACACATTACACATGCTCGCGAAGCTTTCGATCTACTTCGGTGTGGCAAACTTTAGCGGGGCGTGGCTCCCAGCGCATCTCCAATACATCACTGCGTATTTTGGTCCGCGCCGGTTCCACTGGTTTTCTGTCTGTGCAATTGGTATCGGCGTCATCGGTACGATTTGGAGCATTGCTGGGATTCAATCTTCTACCGTCGATTCCCAAACCATCACCTATGCGTTTTGGTGCTTGATTTGTGCGGCGGCGGTACTCGAGCTTGTCGTGCTTCTCATTCCCGAATCACAATTGCATCGATTTTTGGCTTTTCTTACCCATCTATCCGGCGCAGCAAACACAAAAATGCTATAATCCAATGACGTTTCACAGACCGGAGCTACTATGGCACTGATACTCGCGATCGACGAAGATGTCGTACTCACTATGAGTCTTGACCTTCAACTCGGTCACGTCGGCCACACCGTGCGTCGGGTCAGTACCGTTGCGCAAGCAAAAGCTTCGTTCAATGAGCGGACTCCAGATGTCATCGTCATCGACCCGACCATTTCTGAGCAGGGTGGCTGGGCACTTGTCGAGCAATGGAGTCGCCAGGTCCCCACCGTGATCATGAGTCACGATCCCACCGACGCCAGCGAACGACGTGCCCAAGAGCTCGGCGTCCATGCAGTGTTGCGCAAACCGCTGCTGGTGCGCGAACTCATCGATGCCATTATGCCCTTTGTCGGCGAAGCAACGCCGTTACAAGCCGAGCGCACGACGACCAGCGAACCAGCTCCTCCCGCTGCTACCCGCACACAACGGTCGACAAACCCCACAGCTGCCGAGCGACGCGCTGCCCGCGAACGGCTACAAGCAGCCGAAGCAGCAACATCCTCTGCTCCGCAGCCTGAGCAACCATCATCCCCACAGAGTGCAGATCCGCTCGGACTCGGCGGGACGCCCGATGATGACCTGCTATTGGCCGGGTTGCCGACCACCTCATACACCGAGCCAATGACTCCAGAAAAAAAAGAATCACTGGGAATGCAGTTACGTGCCCAACGTATTAAGCGCAATATCCCACTCAATCAGGTCGATTTGGCAATTGGCGTGCATATGGCGTATCTCCAAGCCATGGAAGAAGACCGGTTTTCGCATCTGCCGCGCGGGCGGATGGCAGAAGAGATGATCTCGAAATACGTCAAGTATCTCAACCTCGATGTTGCGGGCGCGTTGCTCCAATATCGTTCGTTCCAATACAGTGAACCCGTCGAACCGATTACTGACTACGGTGCAGCAAACCTTGTTGTGATCCGCTATTCGGGGCTTATTCGGGCGGTTTTGGCAGTGCTCCTGCTCGGGGGGATGGGATACGGCATATGGACCTACGAGCAAGAACGTATCGTCGGCTACCTTGGTCAACTGCGTGCGGCAGTGAATCAACCGACTGCCACTGCAACGACCATCCCACCCGCAACCGCGACGAGCGTGGCGGCAGCAGTCGCCACCCAAATTCCGACCAATACGGTGGTACCAACCGTTACGGCGTCGACCGTGCCGACGCAGACGGTGCCACCGGTGACACAAACACCGTCGCCCGAACCAACGCAAACCGTGCGTGCGACCGCAACAAACCGCAGAACATCGTCGCCGACGACGAGTCCTACGGCGGTGGCTACCGCAACACGGACAGTCACATCCTCACAGACAGCCACATCGACGCGCACACCAACGACCCGTGCACAGACACGCACTCCACAGCAAACGGTGACTGCAGTCCGTCGGGCAACCCAAACAAAACGGCCGTAGCGCCATTGCCGCTATGGCCACAACGGGTATAAATGCCCGACATGCGCGAGCACGATATCCGCATACCCTGCGAGTTCTGACTGCTGACAAACCCCCGTTGTCACCCCGACACACGCCATCACGCCCGCTGCTTTGCCCATCAACATATCACTCGGCGTATCGCCCACCATGATTGCCTCGTGGGGTGCGATCCCGAGCGTTTTGCATATGACCAGGATTTTGTCTGGTGCAGGTTTGGGTGCAACGCCTGGATCATCTGCACAGGCAATGGCTGCTATCGCGTGGGCAATCCCTAGACTCTGCAGTGTTGCTTGGGTGGGTGCACGATTGTCGGCAGTGGCAACCGCAATCAGACAGCCTTGCGAACGAATCCATGCACAGAGTGCTGGTAAGTCGGTACACGGAACCGCAGCTGCGGTCGGATCGGGGGCCTGCCACAGGCGCTGCACGAGGGCGAGAGATTCTTCAGCTGCTACACCATACTGTTGCACCAGCTGTGCGATTTCGCGTTGTGTGGTCGCCTCTGGGGCTATCGCCAAGGCGCCATCAGATTGGATTTTTTTCGTGATGGGATCCATACCAATCATGGCATAGAGCGGGATTCGCAGATTTGGACTAACGGTGTCGCAGACGCGCACAATGAACTCCTCTGCCCAAGTCCCCCACATCGCCACAAAATCAATCAGCGTCCCGTCTTTGTCAAAGATCACCAACGTCGGTCGTCGTGCGAACTGCATGTCTGCTCCTCTCCCATGTCACGGTACCTGCTAGTCGAGCGCTTTGATGTCGAACGAAACAATCGAATCCCATTGCTCGCTGATGAGCGCCTTGGCTGCGGTCATCTGTGCGAGGGTAGGGATTTGTACATCCGCCAACAGTTCCGGAGTTACGCCGAGCGCGGCAAGTATCCCCGTGCGTGATTGATCTGCCAGCAACGCAGATGCACGACTCGGGATGGCGTATGCATTGGCCCATTGCATTTGGACATCATCCGAAAACACGTGCTCGAGCCACAATCTCGCGGCAAATGGATGCGGAGCATACGCATTGATTGCCTGCACATACGCACCTGCAACCGACGCTTTGGGGATGACCACTTCGACGAGTGGATTGCTCCCCGCCTGCACACGCAACGCATGCGCGATGTACGACCAGACCGAGATAATCGGGGTATCGCCCTGCAAAAAGAGCGCAGGGTTTGCCATCACGCCGGACAATGTCCCTGCGTCACGCAATTGCGCAATCAACGCAAGCCCAGGAGCAGCGTTGTCCAACGAACCGCCGTTCGCGAGACTGGCTGCATACACCGACTGGATTGCCTGGTTTGCCGTATGTGGATCGCCGGTAAAAGCGAACTGCCCCGTATAGATGGGTTTGAGCAGATCAGTCCAGCCAATCGGCGTTTGCGCGACGACCGCTTTGTTGACCGCAAAGGCAATCACGCCATAATACCCAGCAGTCCAATACCCCCGTTCATCTTTGAGCAGCTCAGGAACCTCCGCCCACCGTTCGACAAAGTATGGTTGGAGGAGGCGGGCGTCTTGGGCTTGTTGCCCAAACGCAAAACTCACATCGAGCACATCAGGGGCGATTGCCTCGCGCGAGATAGCAGCAAGATTGAC
>CANHPK010000099.1 GCA_947462525.1 Roseiflexaceae bacterium
ACAAGCGCCTCTATGCCAGTGTGATGAAAGAATACCTCGAAGCACTACCGCACCTCGACATTCGTCAAGCCATGGTCGAACGGATTGTCCCGCTGGCCCCTCAATCCGACCCTGAAGCGCCCCGGTTCCATGTCATCAGCCACACCCAGCGCATCTATGCTGCGCGCAGTGTGGTCGTGACGAGCGGGACCTTTCTGCGGGGTCGGGCCATCACTGGTCCTGCCATCTGGCCCGCAGGCCGCGCCGGCGAGTCCCCCGCGACCGCGCTGGCAGACGATCTCGCGGCCTTGGGATTTGGGATTACCCGTCTCAAAACCGGCACCCCGCCGCGCATCGATGCCCGTAGCGTCGATTTTGCGCACAGCGAGCCCCAACATGGGAGCGACACCCCAGCCTTTTTTGGCCACTATTACCACACCAGCACGGGCTGGCTCGGCGACGACGACGGGCAGCTCCCTGTCGTGGCGCACGACGCGCACC
Organism: Roseiflexaceae bacterium; assembly: GCA_947462525.1. Taxonomy (GTDB): domain Bacteria; phylum Chloroflexota; class Chloroflexia; order Chloroflexales; family Roseiflexaceae; genus UBA965. Next base: position 481 of record CANHPK010000099.1, read on the forward strand.
ACTGGGTACACGGCCGACCCAACCCCACCTATCCCCACCCGACGGGCAGTGCCTGGCGTGCGCAGCTCCCCTGCTACCAAATCCACACGACCCAAGCCTTCCACGACATCATCCGTGCCAACCTTCATCGCGCGCCGATGTACAGCGGCGTCATCGAAGGTGCAGGACCACGCTATTGCCCATCGATCGAGGACAAAATCGTCCGGTTTGCCGACAAAGACCGACATCTGCTCTACCTCGAGCCCGAAGGTTGGCAGACGAACGAAATGTATCTGCAAGGCTGCAATACGTCGCTCCCCGAGGACGTGCAGTGGCAAATGATCCGCACCATCCCGGCCCTTCGCAATGCGGAGTTGATGCGTATCGGCTACGCCATCGAATACGACGCCGTAGCGAACGGCGAGATCCGCGCCACGCTCGAGGCGAAACGCCTGCCGATGCTCTTTCTCGCTGGCCAAATCAACGGTACCACGGGGTACGAAGAAGCCGCAGCCCAAGGTATCATGGCCGGTATCAACGCGGTACGCGCCCTGCGCCGCCAAGACCCGGTCATCTTGGGTCGCGACCAGGCATACATTGGGGTGCTCATCGACGACCTCGTCACCCGTGATATCCACGAACCGTACCGGATGTTCACCTCTCGGGCCGAGCATCGCCTGCTCCTCCGCACCGACAACGCAGACATCCGGCTGGGCGCACTCGCTGCAGACCTCGGCCTCATCAACCCTGCACGTGCACAAGCCGTTGCCGAACGGGCGCATGCGGTCAGTACTACTACCACCGCCCTGCGTGAACGCCGCGTCTTCCCTTCTGCCGCGATCAATGCTGCATTCGTCGCGCACGACCTGCAACCCATCTCACGCGAGGTCACCGCAGCCGACGTGTTGGCACGCCCCGAGGCGACCTATGCGCAGGTACAGGCGGCGCTCGCGCTACCGCTGCTCGACGAGGCAACCATCCAGACCCTCGAAATCGAAATCAAATATGGCGGTTACCTGGTCAAACAACAGCGCCACATCGAGCGCGTCGCAAAAATGGAACACCATCGCATCCCACAGACCCTCGACTACCAGACCATTCGCGGCCTACGGACCGAGGCAGTCACCGTATTGCAACGCTTCGCGCCCAGCACGATTGGCCAAGCAGGGCGCTTGGCAGGCATAACGCCGGCTGACATTTCCGTTGTTATCTTGGCGATTGAGCGGAGCAACCAACCCAGCGTTCGGTAGTCTTTTGAAAAAACCGTGTCCCGGCCACTCCCCAGTTCGGGAACACTCCCCGCACCCATCTGACTGGTCCCCCACGGGGCAGGAGCAACACGGCAGCCACATGAGCGGCCCTGTACGACCACCGCATGCTGCCGCTCAACGCCCAGCCAAAAGGCTGGGCGTTAGGGTCAATCCACCCGTTAGAGGCGAACTGGTTCGATGAGGACCATCAACGGAGCCATCCCGCCCACCGACACCTGCACCTCGTCGGTAGCCTGGAGGGTGACGATTTCTTCGAGGACGGACCGCAACAGACGAATTTCGTGCGTTATGACAACCATACGACCCCGCGGCGCAAGCAACCGACTCGCTTCGTACAACAGCGCCGGGTAGAGTGTCAAATTGGTGTGGTGGGTCCCGATCAGCTGACCAAACGGCAAATCGATATAAATCAAATCGACACTCGCATCGGGGAGCGGTGTCTGGGTGGCGTCCCACTGCTCCAAAACAATCTGTTTGGTGTTCCCCGCTGCTGCGACATTCTGTCGGGCACAAGCCAATGCCTCGGCGTTGGTGTCACATCCGAGTGCCTGTGCGGCTGGACCACGGGCGAGCCGCTCGATCAAAATGGTGCCCGAACCACAGGCAAGGTTGACAATCCGATCCTCGGGGTACACCCCACCAAATCGCACCATTGCAGCTGCGACCACTGCATTGAGTGCCCCTGGGTAGTTGCAGACACGCCAGGCACGAGTCCCCAGCGGGCGCGGACGGATGCGGAACAGTACTTCCCAATAGCCGGATCGCTGGCGGATGCGCATCTGCAGATCGGCATCGTCTGCCACCACGGTCAGTCCCAGTGTTGTGCCCAATGACGTGACAATGCGCTGCATGACCGACGAATCAGCCCCTGCAGCATCGAGATTCAGTGTTGTAAATGCACCGCGCCCCACGATATCACGCGCCATCGCAACGATTTCGTCCCAGTACTGTTGGCCCAAAAGGGCTTTGGGGCGCGGTACATCATACGACAACCGCACGAATGCATTCTGTGCGCAACGGAGCTTATCGGACAATCGCCACGGATCATAGGCATCGACGGTGGCGGTATTGCCTTCGACGATATACGCCAATTGCAATCCGTCTAATTCGTCACACAACGCACCAATCAATCCTGGCCACGTGGCAAACTCGAGCACGTACATGTAACGTTCTTTCTGCTAGGTCTGTGCATTATACGTGTTTGCCGTTCGTCTTGACACAATCTTGAGAGTAACCGAACACACCGCAGAAGAATCTCGCACCTGTGTTTGTTACGCTATGAATGTGAGAGAGAGACTCCGTGAAAGGATGAACACATGGAACAGCACGAACGCCGCGCAGCACTCAGTGCGTTTTTTTGGACAATAACCGTCATGTCTATTGCAGGCGGGATTCTTTTTTGGCAGGCAGATGCAATCCCGACGGTGCCGGTCGCTCAGGCCAATGATGGTGCCGTCAGCCAATATGCGGCGGCCCTCGAAATCGCGAACAATCGCCTCACCGAAGCCGGGAATCGCATCATGACGCTCGAAAACCAACCTGCGCAACCCATCGACGTGCCCCAGGTACAGATTGCCGACGTCCCTGCAGCGCCGACCATTACCAGCGCCGCTGCCCTGACATCTGCCCGATCGATTGCAGGCGCACTCGAACCACTGACTGCACCAGAGCTCGTAGACCTGGATGGGCAAACCGTCTGGTCCATCGTGTACGAACCCGGCACAGTATACGTCAGCGCGACCGATGGAACGGTCGTTTTGGTCGAGCGTAACCAGCCGGACCAACGCGATCGACACGAAGACGAAGACCACGAACACAACGAAAACGACCACGACGACTAGATTTCATACCCCAAAGGACCATATCATGGCAAATCCCGTACAGAAAACGCCCCGTAAACAACAAAGTGTCTGGCTGATGCTGGGCGGAGCAATGCTTGTCAGCGTCTTTGGCTGGGCAGGTATCGTGCGCCAGACCGAAGGCACCATCCAGAGCGAACCCATCCCACTCGACATCGCTGTGGTCGAATTACCGGCGGCCCGTACAACACATCAAACGGTTGCCACAAATGCCCCAGCACCAACCAATCGAACCGCCGCTGCGGCACCGCTCCGGCAAGTTACCCGCCCCGTGTTGCGCAGTCGTTCATCAAACTAATCTCGCTCGTGATTGAAATGGGGGCTTCCATGAATTCATCAATGCGGCTGCTGTTGTCACGGAGCGGGGGAATCCTGCTGGGCTTGTTGGTGGGGCTTTTTGTGATGCTCACGGTCGGCAGCGATATTGCACAATCGCTCAACGGGATCCACACCGGTTGGTACCTGTCGCGTAGCACCGGATTGGTCGCGTATTTCCTCAGTTGGCTTTCTACCTTCGCAGGGTTGATGATTACCGGTCGTCAAGCGCAACAATGGCCCGGGGTCTTTCAAGCAAACGACATCCATCGTCAGGCTTCACTGGCGAGTGTTATCATGATGAGTATTCACATCGTGGTGCTCTTGTTGGATGGCTACATCGGGTATACCTGGCAGACCCTGTTCGTCCCTTCGGCCAACGGGCCCTATCTGCCTTTTGCAGTTGCTCTTGGTCAGATTGCCTTCCCCCTGATTGTGGTGGTGACCGTGACGGCCGAATGGCGCAGCACCATCGGCAAAGCCTGGCGGTGGATACACGCTGCTGCATTCTTTACATTTTTTGCTGGTGCATTGCACGGGATCTTGGCCGGCAGCGACACACGCGTCAGCATGATTTCGCTGATGTACATTCTCACCATCAGTAGCATTCTCTTCATGACCGCATACCGCGTTATCTTTCGCACATCGCTCAAAACAACAGGTACGGCATAAACATGTTTCATTTCCCCTTTCGTGCAATGGGTTGTCAGATGCGGGTGCTCATCGACACATCAACCGATGCTACCGCAGCCGCGACGCTGGTTGCCGAAAGCATCCAACAATGGGAGCAGACGCTGAGCCGCTTCGACCCGCAGAGCGAACTCAACGCCCTGCCCGGCATCGTCGACCGTTGGCAACCCGTCAGTCCGGTGTTGTGGGATGTGCTGCTGGCTGCCGCATGGGCGTTCCAGCATACCGGTGGCATCATCGATCCCACTATCCGGCCAGCCCTCGAAGCACAGGGCTACACCGTCAGCTATGACGACATTGCCAAGCCGGTGCTTTCGCGCCGCACGCACCGCTCTACCTGGGGAGATGTCAAACTCGACCCACAGCAGGCACGCATATGGATCCCAGCGGGTGTCTCGCTCGACCTGGCTGGTGTTGCGAAAAGTTGGGCTGCACAGATGGCAATTCAACAACTCTGGGAGTACCCCGCCGCAGCCATTGATGCCGCCGGAGATATCTGCTTCCGTGGCATCCCTACCGAATACGGCGCGTGGCCGATTGGTATCGAAACGCTGCCCGGCTACGCAGAACCGCAGATGCTTGCGCTCCGCAATTGTGCGATTGCGACGAGCGGAATCGACAAACGTACATGGACGCAACAGGGTGGCGTACGGGCACACCACATCATTGACCCGCGCACGGGAGCACCGTCGCAGAGTGACATTGTGCGTGCCAGTGTCATTGCTCCGACGCTCCTCGAAGCAGACGTGGCCGCTCGCACACTCGTCATCCTGGGCACGCAACAGGGGATGGCCTGGTTGGCCGGTCAGGCAAACCATGCATGCCTGCTCCATTGCGCTGACGGGACGACACGTACCGATGATCGTTGGCACGCGTACCTGTGGGAAGCACCAATTGCCTGAGTCATGCATGCGCACGAAACACCCCCTTCTTTCGTACGAAAGAAGGGGGTGTTGATTGGTAGCGGCGAGCGGATTCGAACCACTGACCTTTGGGTTATGAGCCCAACGAGCTGCCACTGCTCCACGCCGCGGTGTGTATGTATTGGCGCACAGACCTAGTCTCCCACAAGGCAACCTTGCAGTACCTTCAGCGCTGGAGTGTTTCACGACCCGGTTCGAGATGGGACGGGGTGGGTCCACTCCGCTTCATGCACGCCAATGCAAGAACTGCAGTATACCCGATAACCAGCACGAAGTCCATTCCGGCTACCCTATTTCACGGATTCTGAGCGCAATCAGTCGTTCGAGCACGGTTCGCTCGAGCGGTACAGCAATGGGAAACTGGACAGACGCATTGCCGTGTGTAAATCCCTGCAATACATCTGCAGACTGGTGTATCACTGCACTGCTTTGGGTAAAGTACAGCATGTGCTTTTTGCAGGCTGCTATACCACCGTATTTCTTGCCGCGTATCGTGAAGTACGGGACGCCGTGACCGATCATCTCGACCGTCCCTGGGACTAACTCGTGCAACATGTCTCGCATGGAGTTGAGCGTCGAACGTTTGGGTTCAGGCTGAGCCAAGATATAGGCATCTACTTCTGCTATACGCATATACTGGATATCCTTCGGTACGACACAGTACTGTCTAGAGCTGTTCCATGTCTGCAACAAACCCACCCCAACCATGTGCAACCTTCTGCACCGGGTATGTGATTGCAAGCAGTACAGCTTCTTC
>CANHPK010000100.1 GCA_947462525.1 Roseiflexaceae bacterium
ACCAAGCCGGCCATTTGTCCGCTGACATCACTGCCGTATCCCAGCGCAATCAAGTAAAAGTTGAACACCACATCCGGGATCCCGTTCAGGAATCCGACAATCATCGTGAACGCATACAAGCGCAGAACGATAGGATGCGTCAACACTGCAGGCAATCGCAATCGTTCAATCATGTATGGCGCCTTTGCCGCAGAACACGAATCGTGGGCCATGCGTCAGACGCATGGCAGCATACATCCTAATGGCCGTCGTCTTTGAATGGGATGAGATAGAACGACAGGCCCGAGATAACGTATGCAGCGCCTGAGGCGATAAAGACCCAATAAAACCCGCTGTCGAGCTGGATGTAGCCACTCATCAACGCAGCCGCGGACCAGCCAAATGACCAGAGCATCGACGACAGACTCGTCGCAGTGCCACGTTGTTCGACCGGCACAGATTGCATCACCAACGCATCTGCGAGTGGGAAGGTCACCCCGATGACGAGCCGACTCACATAATACGCAGCGGCCGACACCCACAAGTTGGGGACCAACATTAGGAGCAACGTGGGAGCGGCAAGAAATCGCGTCCATGCCGCGGCATTACGCAAACCAAAGCGTTTTGAGAGCGGTCCGCCAATAAAACTCCCAAACCCCATTGCAAATGCAGAAATTGCGAGAATTAACCCGACTTGTGCATCGGGGAGATTGAATTGTTCACGGAAAAACAAATTCTGGAATGGGACAACCATACCGCCGCCCAAACCCAACAAGAACCCTTGTGAAGCGAACAATACCAAACGCATGAACGGAAGCTTGTGTCCACTGCTCACGGGTGCGGCGTGTCCTGCGGCATGATGTTTGTTGGCTGCTGCCGAAAATCCCAACAACGGCACAATTGCCAGAAAACCAATCACCGACACGCTCACCAATGCCAACCGATACGCGAGCTGGTCGGTGGGTGCGACACCCACAAATGGTGCAATCAGCGACGGTAACGCGCCGCCGAGTAACGATCCGACGAACCCGACCGCGACCGTGGCACCTGCATTGATCCCAAAAAAGCTTGCCCGCTGTTTTGGTTCGATCACACTACTCAGCAACGGAATAATTGCGGTGTATGTAGCAATATTTGCTGCCCCCACCAAGAAATAGACCGGTGCGATGATACGAATATCGGTCGACGATAACACCGCGAGCCAACTCGCACCATATGCGATGATGCTAAACATCAATACTTTGCGAGCACCGCGTTTATCGATCAGCATACCGACGGGAATGCCAAAGATAACCCCGGCTGCTCGGAAAATTGAATTCATTTGTCCGGCAACTTCATTGCCGTATCCAAGGCTATCTAAATAAAAGTTAAACAGCACATCGGAGATGCTTGCAGCAAAGCCAAACAACAGACTGTGGATAAGGATACGAAAAACCACTGGGCTAAAATCGGCAAAAAGCGCTGTGACACGTTTGGGTACAATCGTCACCGGAACCTCCATGATTAAGTGTGCCGGTATTGTACCATGTTGGCTCTTTTTCCTCCTGCCAGATTGTCCTTCCGCGTGGGTCTCCGTAGTCTAAAATAGAAGGGGAGGACAGCCTGCATGCGCGTTGCGATATTCACCGAAACATTTCTCCCCAAACACGATGGTGTCGTCACCATCCTCTGTCAAATGCTCGATGCCCTTGAACAAGAGGGGATTGAGGTCTGTATCTATGCACCACCGTCGGCTCCGTCTCGCTATCGTGGCTATACCGTGTTCCCATCGTGGGGACCCCGTTTTCCACTGTATCGTGAACTCTATTGCAGTATGCCGACATGGGAAGGTGTACGTGGCATCATTGCATTCAAACCAGACATCATCCATGTGATGAACCCTACATTTATTGGTACCGCAGGGGTCATAATGGCGCTGTGGGGACGCGTCCCGCTCATTGGATCTGTCCATATGGATATCGACTTTTATGTGCGCCAGTATGCGGGTACCTGGGGCTTACCGATTGCATGGACTTTTTTTCAACTTTGGCACAATCGCGCACGCATCAATCTGGCCCCGTCTCGTGCAATGGTGGCACAATTACACGCACATGGGATCCGACGTGTGACACATTGGGTACGTGGGATCGACACGCAACGGTTCAGACGAAAACCACGCAATCAGCGGGTTAGAGCATCTTTTCTCGGCGCGCAAGATACGCGACTCGTGGTGTTGTACGTTGGACGTCTCACCGAAGAAAAAGGAATCGCACAACTCGTCCCGTTGTGCAACAACCCAACATTTCGCGTTGTCTTGGTCGGTGGAGGTCATCAAGAAGACCACGCGCGCGCATTATTTGCCCATACCGATGCATACTTTACCGGTGTGTTGCGCGGCGAAGATTTGATTGATGCATATACTGCAGCAGATATCTTTGTGTTTCCTTCGCAAAGCGAATCATTCGGCCTCGCACCACTTGAAGCAATGGCATGCGGCCTGCCGGTGGTTGCGCCGTTTGTGGGAGGGTTGCAAGATACCTTGGTCCCCGATCATAATTGCCTGGTATATGACCCCGAGCGCCCCGACTCCCTTCGCGAAACCGTGCTCAGGCTTGTCGAAGATGCCGCATTGCGTACCGCCATCAGTGAACACGCCGCAGCGTATGCAGCAACACGCAGCAATGCAGCATCGATGCAACAACTTATATCGCTCTATAGGCGACTTGCCCATGTACATTGATGCACATTTTGTTGAAACATCGACCGCACTGTTCCAGTCGCGCGTGGTGCGTAGCATCAGCACCGTTGACCCGCACGCAACAGTGCATGTCCGCCAATGGAGCACTGCGATTGCCATGCTGAGTGGGCCGCGCTACCAGTTCAATCATGTTGCAGGAATATTTGCTGCGGAGGACATTGATGCAATGCATGAATACTTTCGCATCCATGGCACGCCGTTCCGTGTAGAATGCGCCGGGCGCACACAATCAGTGCACGATTTACTCGCCCTCCACGATGCAGGGCTTGAGCCGTATCCGGCAATGAACGCATGGACCTATGAAACACACGCCCAAATTCCGCGGCGTGCATCGAGTAATCTGGTTTGGAGCACCGCGTCAGACAATTCCGTCGCTGTGGATCATCTTGCATCAGATACGGAGCGGGTACTGCGTCATGCGTATGCAATGCAGCCCGAGGCGACGTTTGTGTCGATTCTGCATGGTGACGGTGTCATCGCCAGTGCCGGCATACGCATCCAAGACGGCTATGCCTTTTGCTTCGGCGGATGGATAGCACCACATCGGCGCCAGCGCACCCACTTCGAAACACTCCTGGATGCAAGCCTCTTCTACGCTGCAGAACACGATTGTCACAGCGTCGTTTTGCATGCACATGCGCACAGCGCCATCGCTCGCACTGCCAGTGAACGTGGCTTTGTGATGCGCTGGGAACGTAACATTTGGACAGAACGCAGTCACTCGAGAGGAACCACATGAGACGTCCAATTGCGGGCAGTGTCATTCTCATTACGGGAGCAAGTTCTGGGATAGGCGCGGCTACTGCCCGTCTATTGGCGTCGTACGGTGCGACCATCGTATTGTGTGCACGCCGGGCAGATGAACTCGCACATGTCCGACAATCAATGCACAATCCCGAACGTCATCTGGTCTGTACGGTCGATGTCACCGACGCACATGCTGTCGCAGCGACGGTCGAACACACCATAGCCACGCTCGGTCGTATAGATGCAGTGGTGTGTAATGCAGGAGTTGGTGTAACTGGTCCCGTCGCAGAACTCGATTATGGGAACTATCTCGACGCTATGGCGGTCAACGTGGGCGGATTTTTGCATCTCGTCAACGCAGTCAACCCGTACTTCAGCAGACAGCACGGTGGCCAATACGTCGTGATTTCTTCGGTCGTCGGGCAGCACGCACTGCCTTACACGGGCGGGTACGCTGCTACCAAAGCCGCATTAGAACGCCTCTGTGAGGCGTTACGGATTGAATCCCGTGGACTTGGAATCACCGTATCTGTTATCCGCCCTGGGACCGTTGCAAGTGGTTTTTTTGCGCATCGGATTGGACCCGACCGTGAACAGCGCCGGACCCGTAGCCCCGGCATGGCGCCAGAGGTTGTCGCTCGGTCAATCGTGTCGGCACTGCGCTACAACCGACGTATCGTCTACCCACGCTTCCGCGATCTGTTATTGCGTGTGGTTGCAGACCTGTTCCCGATGTGGAGTGACGCCATCCTCGCGCGTACGATCCAATGGAAACAAAAAACCGGTGACAACGAAACGTCATCACCGGCTCAAGACACCTAGGTACGTGTCGCACGCAACAGGGCGAGTACTCGATCCACGTCGGGGGGCTTGGGGCTAGCACCTTCGCAGAGCGTTTCGTGCGCACATCGTTCTGCGAGGGTTGTACCAACACTCGAAACTGCTGCTTTGATTGCATTGAGCTGGGTAACAATGTCCGTGCAATCACGCCCATCAGTCAGCATCCGCTGGACACCACGCACTTGACCTTCGATGCGCACCAAACGTGTCACCAAGTCAGCCCGCGCGTGGTCACTCAAAGGAAGAGTCGGGTCACTCATGGCACCTCCGATTAGGAGTTTGCAACCTTATCAAAGTCCCGCTTCAACTCTGACTTGGGTTTCACACCGACGACACGACTGACTTCTTTGCCGCCCTTGAAGAAAATCATAGTTGGAATGGCCTGCACACCGAACTGGGCAGCATACTTGGATGATTCGTCGGTGTTTACTTTTGCGACGGTGACTTTGCCTGCGTACTCACCCGCCAACTCTTCGAGGATGGGGGCAACCGCACGACATGGTCCGCACCATGGAGCCCAAAAGTCGACCAATACTGCGGTCTCGGACTTGAGCACATCTGCATCAAACGTGCTGTCGGTAACGTTTACTGGCTTTGTCATTGTTGTCCTTACTTTCTACACTGCAATACCCCTCAGGGGTATGCGCACAGTATAGCGATGGGTGGAGCCACTCGTCAACTACACAAAGATAGGAAAACGATGAGATTACGGTATGATTGCGTTTGACATCCCCTACGAGACCGTCTATACTTCACGTTGATAAATTATTCCCACATACGTGTGAATATCAAGCAGTTGTGCAGATCCAACGTGCCGTTGGAAAGCAAACGCAAGGGAGAATACGTTGTACGCCATTTTTCGAGATCGTGGTATGCAATACCGCGTGCAAGAGGGGCAAATGCTCGACATTGCTTTGCAAAGCGAAGCAGCTGCCGGCAGCGAACTCACCATGGATGAAATCTTGTTGGTGGGTGGCGAGCAGACAGTAGTCGGCAGTCCGACGGTCGACGGTGCCAAAGTGGTACTCAAGGTTATTGGCGCAGTACAAGACGACAAAATCGTCGTGTTCCGATACAAGAGCAAGAAGCGCTATCGTCGCCGCACGGGTCACCGCCAAGATTTGACCCGCGTACAAGTGACCAAAATCGAAGTCAACGCATCGAGCGACAGCAAGGCCGCCAAAGCACCACGCCGCAAGGCCGGAGCTGCTGCGTAGTTTACACAACACAAAGGAGATGTCGTCATGGCACATAAAAAAGGTGTAGGTAGCTCACGCAACGGTCGTGATAGCAATCCAAAGATGTTGGGTGTCAAGCGCTTCGGTGGCCAAGTTGTCGGCGCTGGAGAAGTGTTGATTCGCCAAAACGGTACAAAATTCAAGCCAGGCAAAAACGTCGGCTTGGGTCGTGACTATACCATCTACTCGATGATCCCCGGTCGCGTGGTGTTCGAACAGTACAGCCGCACACAGAAGCAGATCAGCGTCTACGCAGACGAGGTTGCACAGTAAGGAGCACGTGGTGAAGCAGGGCATCCATCCAAAAACATATGCAACGGTGTATACATGCACCGGTTGCAGCACCCAGTGGCCAAGCATTGCCACCAAAGAGAACCTTCGTCTCGACGTCTGTTCAAAGTGCCATCCGTTCTACACGGGCGAACAACGCATTTTGGACACCGCTGGTCAAGTTGATCGCTTCATGAAGCGTCTCAAGGTCAGCCAAGACGCACAGGCTGTCGCTGCATCACGTGGCGACGCAAAGAAGAAGTAGTCAGTCAAAAGCACCGGTCGCATATGCGACCGGTGCTTTTTTTGTGCCTCTGAATCCATCGAAACCGACGCACCAGAGAACAAGCCACCTTGGTGGCTAATGGACTACCTACACTAATCCAGAAAAGCTCAGGGCAATGACCGC
>CANHPK010000101.1 GCA_947462525.1 Roseiflexaceae bacterium
GCCCGTTGATTCGCCGTTTTTTGCACTCGACAACTGCACCGTGCTGCCGCATATGGCCGCGGTCACCCGCGATGCCCGCCTGCGCCAGAGCGAGATCTGCGTCGGTGATGTGGAGCGCTTTGTGGTAGGTACTCCGTTGCTGCATGGGGTCGATGTGGCGCAGTGGGAGCGGATGGCGTGAGAACGGCCTGCGGATGCAGGCCGTGTAACGTTTTGTATCTTAGGTGATGCGTGGGTTAGCGTTGCTTCACCAGATTGACGAGGTGCAACCAGATATCAACCATGGATTGGGTGTCTTGTTTGCAGTAGGCGAGGAGTTGATTACGGATGCCGCCACGCTGTAATATGCCGGCCTTGCCCCCGGCGATACGCCACCAAGCCCCGACTGCTTCTGCACCGTTTGACACGTGCTGCGCTTGTTTGAATTTGCCATAAGGATCGTTACCTCTGATAACCGGCAACACCGCTTTGATAGACCATTTGCCTTTGAACGCCGGGTGCATATAGTCCAAACCCGAAAAACACTTGGCTAAATCTATCACACGATTGTTTAGTGCGTTGAGCGCATCTGCATAGCGTGGAAATGCACCCGCCAATGTCTTGTGGACACCTTTTTCATACGAAGAATTCCAGGTTAAAATGCTCCCACGGTCAGGTATTTTGTTAAGAAGTGCTTTGATGAGATCTTCAGCGTCGTCATTTTTATCGGTACAGAGATATTCAATATGGCGCGGCTCCTTGCCTGCTTCATCGATGATGTGCAACGAAAACTGGAACGGCACGCTGTTATACGGCTGATACCCATCGAGGGGCACTGGGAATTGGACTGCCTCATAGTCGAGAAACGTCAACGGATACGACACCGATCCACAGAACTCGGCAATTGCACGGAGGTCAATTGACGGCTTGCGCGAACGCATTACTTCGATGTGACGCTTCTGAATCTCAGACAACCCCTCGTCGTCGGTCAACATCGACAGTTCAATGACTCCCGCAGCACGCAACTCGCGCCGGTGCTGGGTCGATATGCGGGGGATGTCGTAGATGGTCGCCGGGCTGGGGTTGCGGTTTTTGTGATCATCGAGGTATGGATGACAGACGTCAGGGTACATGCACTCTGATGGTTTGCCGCACGGCAGCATTTCGTCGTTCGTCAGTTTGTCGAACCACTTCTGCGCACCTTGTTCAATCGCAATGGCTGCTGCGATTGCTTCGCGAGCATCGGATTGGAGCTCAGAGACGTAGTTGTCGGCCAACGTCACCCGAAAGAGCATCTCGGGTTCTATCTTGCCATCACGCCGATACGCGGAATTAAGGTGGATGACATAGCAACGGCGTATCGTATTGCGATATTCTGCAACGATTTTTTTGAAGGTCACCTGATGTTTGTAGTTCGCAGCATCGGTTCCCATATAGAGGAAGAACGCATCATACGAGTCGGTCGCTTTGTCATAAAACAACCCATCGATGGTTGCCGTACAGCCTTTGAGTGCAATCGTCTGATTGAATAAGTCGTTCCAATGCCCGTACTGCTTCTTTTGGATGGTCTGCAGATACTTCTTGGCAAGTTCACGCGCTTCTCCATCAGCATCACCGCGATGCTCTGCCATACCATCGGCGATGACGACCGCCTTTTTGCCACTGCACTTCGCCCAAAAGTGCATCGGCTCGTCACAATACAACAGATAGTCCGCGAGGGTAATTGTCATTGTGTCCTCCTCTGTGCAAACGCGTTCGACGACGGTTAGGTGCCACCCATGTGCAATTGGCGGCAATGGGTTTTTCATTTTATCTCACGTATGACGTCATTATATGCCATGCTTGCTGTGCAAATACCCATGTCCGTGCTCGATTCGCCTACGAGTCCTACTGACGCAGAGGTGTACGCACACCGGGGACGTTGTATAATCTACGCATTACGTTGTTGCGCTGAATACACTGAGTTATTGTCCTACCCTGTAAAGGAATCGCCATGACAGATAGCACGAATGGCATTATTTACAGTCTCGAAAACCCAGCGATGCCAGGACTTATCAAGATTGGTGTGACCTATTCTGAGTCCGAACTAGCAACTCGTTTGCGCACGCTCTTCAACACGAGTGTGCCATTCCCATTTACGTGTGTCGCTGCATACGAAGTATCGGAGTACAAGAAAGTCGAAAAAGTCATCCATGAAGCATTCATTGTCCATCGATCAAATCCGAATCGTGAATTCTTTGCGATGGAACCGCATCGTGTGCGGGTCATCCTCAAACATTTCGGGATTCGCGAAGTAACACCCGGCATTGTTCAGGCAGAATCAAAAGCGGACACTGAAGCAATGAAGGAAGTCATCGAGGCTTCAGAACGAAAAAGCAACTTCACATTCTCGGCAGTGGACATCCCTGCAGAAGAAACGTTGTATTTCGTCGAAGACCCGAGTGTCACCTGTGTGGTTGCCAATGATCGCCAAGTGCTCTTTCAAGGCGAAATCACTTCGCTGAGCAAAGCAGCTCTCGAGGCCCTCGCAGCCCGTGGCAAAAAATGGCCGGCGGTCTCGGGGCCCAAGATGTGGCTCTACGACGATGAGACTCTCAGCGAACGACGTATTCGGTATGATGCCAGTCAACAGGTGTGATTGATGCTAACAAAATCGATCTCTATAGATTGCCAATCAATTCGATGCAATCACGTCACAACTTCAATTTCCGAGTCACCTTCTGTCAATCAGATTCTCACAAAATTCTGACACTCATCCAATCTAGAATGGAATCAAGTAGATGCCTTATGTACTAAACCAAAAAAAGGGTGCTAAGATTTTACGACGACTACATCTAGGGAATTTCAAGGCATTCAGCAGTCCTATTGAGATAAACTTCAAAAAGATTACTCTGATTTTTGGTTCCAATAGCTCTGGAAAATCAAGCATTATTCACTCTCTTCTTTTTTTGGATGAATTCACTAAAAACAGTGCGTCTAGTTGGCCACATGATATCTACTCCACCAAAATAGGCGGGGAGGCTGTAGATTTCGGTGGTTATCCTCATTTTGTACATCGTCATGACCCTAAGCAAGTTGTTACCATAGAGTTTGAGACAGTCCAATCGAATGGTAATTCTAAAGAAATCACACATAGTCACACCACTGAGTTGAAACTTTTTTCTTTCGAACCGAGTATGCTTGAACGATTATTTAGCCATGATGGTTATGTCTTTAAGAAGTCGAAGCACATGAGGGTGTTATCTACAGACGGTCGAAAGATTGCCAGTTATGAGAATGATTTTTCACCTGCGCTCTGGAATCCCCTCCTACAAAAAAAACCTCAATATCGAGGGCATAAACACTTTTCGACGAAGGTTCATATCGAAGATGATTCAATAATTGGCGATCTCTTTCGAAAGATTTACACAAGAGTTTTTGAAGAATTTTTTTCGCTAGTTGAAAAAGATCGCGAATTATTTCTTCTTTTATCTAAAGATACTAAAAAGGTTACGACTGAAATATTTACAAACAAAAAATACGAGGCTATTTTTGTGAAATCTTTGTTTAATGCTTTAGACAGAACAGATCTAGGTACATACACATTTACTGACTATCTCCCTGTAAATGTCAATCTTATTGAGTACATACATGATACTGGAATGTTATCTTCTAAGTGTATCCATACTGCTTTTTTTAATGTGATAAAAGCATTCCACGAGTTCGAATACACTGATATTGATCGAACATTAAATCGATTTAGCTCTAAATGGCGGGAATTATACAAATCCGCAAATCCAATTCAAACACTCCATGATTTATCAAAATCACAAGGTGTCATAGCCAATAATTTCTTAGTGAATTTGCGTTATATTGCGCCACTTCGAAAAATTCCAGCCCGGGGATCAACAGGAAACTCATCCATAGACTTTACAACATCTGATGGAGGCGGGATTTGGACATTTCTCTTAAGTGATGCACGTATAACCAGCTTAGTCAATGACAAGCTGAAACAGTTAAACATAAATTACAAATTACTTATTCAAATGCCATCCCAATTACTTAATGCATCGATAATTGATTCCTTTCTGCGCCTCACCAGATTAAGTGGGTCAGCCAATCCACATGTGGAACTTATAGATACAAACACAAACACAATAGTTTCACACCGCGATGTGGGCGTCGGAGTGTCGCAGGTGCTGCCCATTTTGGTCAATGCCTTTGCCGAAACCAACGCAACCATCTGCATTGAACAACCCGAACTTCATTTGCACCCCCGTCTCCAAGGTGACCTCGCAGATATCTTCATTGACACATCGGTCGGATCAGAGCAAAACAACTCGTACATCATAGAAACCCATAGTGAACACATTATCCGCCGTCTGATGCGTCGCGTCCGTGAAGGCAAAATCAGCAAAGACGATATTTCGATCGTGTACGTCGAACCTGGGCCAAACGGTAGCACTGTTACCCAAATTCATCTCGACGACGACGGTGATCTTATCGACGATTGGCCAAATGGATTCTTTGAAGAAGGCTTTCGTGATCATCTAGCAGGGAGGCAATAGCATGCTAATACCTATTGCCATCGATTTGTCGCTCACAGAAACCAATGCACCAAGCAAGCACGATTTTGGTGATGCAACAGCACTTGCAAATTACATCATATCCACACCGTGCATTCTTCTGCATAATGGACAATCATTCGGCGAATCGTTACTATATTCTCTTCTTAACACGCTACCACCGAGCGTTCGAGCAAATCTAGTACAATGCCTCGTCAAGATGCCTACCTACAGAGTTGCTGACTGGGATGGTACGTGTGGGCAAGCATTGCCTCCCTACTCCTATTTACGGGGCAGCATTTTTGCTGTGCCGCGCAATGTATTTGAATCACTAAACGCAAACGGCGCAAAACAAGAAACGGTTACAATCCAAGCAGGCACCACTGATATAACGATGTGGCACACCATTCAGGTGTCACAGGTTCATCAACGAATTTCCGAATCTCACAGTCAAAACATTAATATTGGGACAAATCGTGATGTTTTATGGGGAAGCTCGTTCGAATCCATTGTCAAACATGCCAAGATTCGTACGATTACTATTGTCGATCGCTATGCCTTCAAACGTGGAAACGAAACCGACACGCGAGCAATTGCCGTATCTTACTTCCTCAAGAAAATTCAAGAGCAATCCAAGAGCAGGGACGAAACAATTTCTGTAACTATTCTTGTTGAAGCTCACAAATACACAGAAGATGAGTTAGCTACTATAACAGAGACTCTCGCTGCTGAATTAAGTGATAGACAGAAAATTCTAAAAGTACATATTTGTGCGATGTTAACAGACACGATGGTTAGATTTTTTCATGAGCGCTATGTTTTTATCGAGACCAGCGAAGGAATACTGTACGAAACTATGATTGGGCGAGGAATGTCGGTTTTTAGCAACATAACTGTCGAATTAGCATCGATTCTCATTCTGAGATTCCACTGGTTGGCTGGGGACTCGACACTCTACAGTGATGCAAAGAAGAGAACTTCCGTGTTTCGTCATAAAGAATGGTACAGGGTCGGTAAAGTCTTCGTCAATATCGAAGGGTAAAGAATTGGTTTTTGAAATGTAATTCAGTGTTGCCCAAACTTCAAGGTGATGTTCTCTTTACCGTGTCAGGCACGCTATCGCAGCGTGTTCCATTTCTCTGTTGCATTAAACGCAAACCAGACAATACTGAATCCTACATCCCCCCTACAACAACTGCCCCTGCCCATC
Organism: Roseiflexaceae bacterium; assembly: GCA_947462525.1. GTDB lineage: Bacteria > Chloroflexota > Chloroflexia > Chloroflexales > Roseiflexaceae > UBA965. The sequence continues at coordinate 5,734 of CANHPK010000101.1, forward strand.
AGCCGCCGCGCGCTTGCCGCGTTTGGGGGCTGCAGGCGTCACATCGCGGGCCTCTTGGGCGGCGCGGGCGAGGTTCTCGTTTAGCAGGCGGCTGAGCAGCTCACGGCGGGCCGCGGGCGAGATGGTATAGCGCGTGCGGTCGTTCTCGGGCAGGGTGTCGACATCTACAAAGCCGTGCGCGAGGTCGAGGTCGCTCCAGCCATACGCCGCCAATACCGCACTGTCCATGGCCACGTGCAAGGCCCGCAACTGCTCGATGTCGGCCTGGGCCTGCGCGGCGGTATAGGCCACGACCGATGCCCGGTGCTCGGCAGGTACACCCTCGGCCCGGGGGTCCTTACGCGCACGGGTGGCGTAGTGCTTGGCCAGGTCGGCCGGCAACGTGGGGGAGTGGAACAGATTGTAGACGTCGGTCAACCCCAGCCACAGCCGGAGCATCAGCATACGGCGGTGTTCGTGGTACTGCGCGCCGATGGCCGCCA
>CANHPK010000102.1 GCA_947462525.1 Roseiflexaceae bacterium
CTGCGAACTGCTCGATGCGACCATCGCGCGCACGGTGGGGATCGATGCACCGTGGGTCGTCGCAATCGGCTGCGAAGGACCTGAACCAGCGGTCGAGCGCCACCTCCGTGACGCGGTCGCCTTGGCTCCAAGCACAGACGTGCGCAATGCGGTGCGCCGCTTGGCGGAACACGATGCGTTGTGGCGCACGATAGCCGATGCCAGTGCGGCAACGCCGCTGGCCGACGGCGAGTTGTTGCTCCGCTGGGCGACAATCCCCGCGTTTGTCGGCGACGTCCTGACCCGCATCGCCGCCACGGGGCTGCAGGTGGGTGGTGCACCGGTCGTGCATGTGCGGGCGAGTGTGGGCTGCGGTTATGTGCGCTTGTCGGGGCTGAGTACCGCGCAACAGGATGCATGGATTGCGGCGTTGCCCGAGGTTATCGCCGTTGCCACGACCGACAATGCACTCGCACATTATTGGCATGCCCCCGCCGGTGGGGCCGATGTGATGCAACGCATCAAGGCGGAGTTCGACCCGCACGGCCGGCTGAATCCGGGTCGGTTTGTGGTGTAACGACTGCACTGCATGCCTCGCTCACGCGGTGAGCGGGGCTTTTTGTTGGAGCCTCTCCATCGCCACACAGAACACAGCGAACCACGTTGCGATGAGATACGTCATCGTGAGATGAACTGCCGTAAACAGAGCAAACCACTGCGACAACAGCAGCCTGATGAGGATTCGTCGAACCAATGCGTTAGCGCCTGGGTGTGGCGGTGCGTGTCCGGGTGCGCGTGGGCGATGCGATGCGTGTCGCTGTGCGATTTCGGGTCACGGTGCGCGTGGGCGTTCGGGTCCGGGGGGGTGTAGCGGTTTTGGAGGCGGTTGGAGTTTTGGATGGGGTCATGGTGCGCGTCGCTGTCCGCGTGCTTGTTGCTGTGATGGCAGGTGTTATGGTTGCGACTGCCATATGCCCACTGCAGGTCCCACCATTGGCGGTGCTATTGGTGCCATCGACGCAGGTGGTGTTTGACCAGATCACATCACTCCAAGTACTACCACTGACAGCTGCGCCGGTGAGCACCGCGTTGGTCAAATCCACACCACTCAGGTCGAGCCCGGTCAACGACTGCCCGCTCAGATTCGCATTGCGCAGGCTGACCCGCGGTCCAGCAAAGTAGCCGCCGACGATGGCATACCCCGTGGGCAACTGTATAGGGGTGCCAGTCAATCTTCCAGAGGTGACGCGCTCGAGGTTCGCACCCGTCAAATCGACGCCATCGAGATTGATGCCCGACAGGTCAAGGCCAGACACATTCACGGTCGGGCCGAGCAACTGCCCACCGATATGACGCCACGGTGCGGGCAAGAAGCGGGCGTTCCAGTATATCCCGATCGGGCGGACCCCTGTAAGGTTGACATTGGTCAGGATTGCATTGTTCCAGATGGCATTGAGAAAGGTGACAGAGCTCAGGTTCGCATTGGTCAGGTTTGCGTTGACCAGCGACGTGACGTAGTTCATCTGTGCCCTGCTGAAATCTGCATCAACCAGGTATGCGGATTCGAACGTCACCTGGATCAAGTTCGTATCGGCGAGGTTGACCCGCTGCATGATTGCCGATTCGAATCGCGTCCCGTTCAGCACCGCATCGGTGAACACTGCATCGGAGAGATACGCGCGATCGAATATTGTCCCCGTCAGATTCGTATTCCGCAGATCTGCGCCATTGAGCACTGCACCAGTGAGGTCCATGCCGCTCAGATTACAGCCACTCAGATCTACCCCGGCCCCGCGCGCAGTACAGTCGGTACTAGCAGCATGGAGCACAGGCAGCTTGGGAAATCCCACACCGAAGGCGATTCCGATCACGGTGACGAGGCAGAGACAGATTGTTGCGTAGCGCATGGGTGCTCACCTAATACAATGCACATCTATTGTAGAACCATTGGCCCCTGCCGCGCAGGTGCGCTGGAGTTGTACCGGTGGCAGCGCAAATCACCGACGCGCTGCAGGTTTTCGCCACTCCCCGGCAATCCAGTGGCACCGCAGCGGTGTACGCGAGACACATAAAAGCCGCAGGTCGCTATTGGCGTCCTGCGGCTCTTTTTGATGTTCCATACAACCTGAAGAAATCAGCGAGTCACGGTTACTGTGATTGTGCGTGTCACGGTGAACGTACGGGTAGCAGTGCGGGTACGGGTAGCAGTGCGTGTACGGGTCGGTGATTTTGTGGAGGTAGGAGTTTTGGTGCGCGTGAAGGTGCGCGTCTTGGTAGCAGATTTCGTGACGGTAGGCGAAGGAGTAGAGGTTGCTGTTTTGGTGGGCGTGCGTGTTTTGGTCGGGGTATTTGTACGCGACGCCGTCAGTGTGTGCGTGGCTGACGCAAGCGGGGTAGGGGTAGATGACGGTGTCATCGTTACCGATGGTGTACGAGTGGCCGTTGGTGTCTCGGTCGCCAAGACGAGATTGCCTTTGCATGTCCCGCCGTTGGTTGAGCTGTTTGTACCGTCGGGGCAGGTGGTGTTGCTCCAGGTGACATCGGTCCAGGTAGCACTTGTCACCTGTGCACCGGTCAAAACGACATTGGTCAGATTTGCGCCGCTGAAGTTCACGCCCGTTAGATTACGCCCACTCAAATTCACACCGGTCAGCGCAGCATCGCGCAGATTGGCACCTGGGCCAATCAGATAACCGGCCACTACCTGCCAACTGGCCGGCAACACAATGGGCGGTCCATAGATTGCACCCGTAATCCCACCAGAAGAGACATTCGTGAGTGTCGCGCCAGTCAGGTTCGTTCCATAGTACAAATATATATTTGAGAGGTTTGCATTGGTGAAATCTGCAGTGCACACGGTAATTGAAGACATTCGTGCTTCGGTTAAATCGGCACCAATGAATTTTGTGCGGGTGAGGTTAGCACCTGCCAAATTGACACCACGTAGATTGGTACCGGACAAATCGGCATCGGTCAGATCAGCCTGAGGCCCAACCAGATATCCGTTCACAGCCTTCCACCCTGTCGTGGCAGGAATTGTGTTTATGATGTGGTCAGGGAATAACCCTGGTTGGCCGATGACTCCGCCGGAACGGATGTTTACAAATATGGCGCGATAAAAATTCGCTCCTGACACGGTCGCACCGGTAAACGTCGCGCCCGTAAAATCTGCGAGGGGAACATTAAAAAGACTCAATGTGGCGTTCGTAAATGTAACCCCTACAAAATTACACGAGCGACAGTAGACTCCGGAGAGGTCTTTGTTGCTGAAATCGCCATTGGTCAGATTTGCAGTTGGACCAAAGAGAAATCCATGTTTGAGTATCCATGTGTTGTATGCATCGCCTGTTGGCAGGGCTGCGGGAGTGCCTGTGATGCCCCCCGAGACCACGTTGGTGAGCGTTGCACCGGTCAGAATGACCCCGTCGAGATTGGCATTGGTGAGCGTTGCGCCGCTCAGATCTGCATTGCTCAGGTCCGCTGACGACAAATCCATACCTACCAGATTACACCCGCTCAGATCGACCCCTTGCCCGCGGGCACTGCAATCGGCACTCGTTGCAGAAACACGTGATGGAGAGAAATAAAGAAATCCAACACTCAACAGACTAATTAGACACAAAATGTACACGTAACTTCGCATCGGTAACTCTTTTCACACAAGCAACGGTGTTTTCAGCGAGTGGTGTGTCATGAAACGTAATGTTGTGTGCATTAATTTTACCATTTTTCGCATCATAAACGGGCCATAAGCCGTGATTCACAAAACATCTGGAGATAGGGTACGTATGAAGTCAAACTGCTCCCCGGCAATCCAGTGGCACCGCAGCGGTGTACGCGAGACACAAAAAACCGCGGGGCGCCGGTGGCGCCCCGCAGCAGACTGTTGGGGTTTTCTATGCAAAAAACGACAGAATAATCCCGAAGAGCACGAAGTTGACCAGGTGATTGCCGATCTCGATGCCCCAGACATAAAGCGGATGGGCAGCGAACAACTTGTTGACCAAGTACGTCGGCATCACAAAGGCCAGCCAAAAGAGAATACCGGCTTGTGCGCCGACCGCCCACGTGTAGCCGTCGGGATGGAGCGCGTGCAAGACGACCGACATCATCAGCGCCTGAAAAAAGCAGGCCACGAAGGTCAACCCAAAGACCATCCCCATGTTTTGGCCGCCGCCGGGGATCTGCGCACCGGTTTTGCCGATGCCCGTCCACCAGACCGGGAAGAATGTCTTGGGGCCATACCAAATCGACCCGCTCACAATCGCGACAATCATGCACAGCAACACGCCCAACCAGGGTATAGCAGAAAAATCAATCATCATAACTCCCTTCCTCGTACAAATAGCGACGAATTGTACTGGTAGGTCGCAGATTCGTCAACATGGACGCATGTGGGTGTGATAGAATGTGCGTCGCTTCGAAAGTCTGTGCATGATACACGGTGCGGGAGCGAATGGACACTGTGCGCATGCAATTGCCATGCGGCATTCGCTTGAATGGAGGGTTCATGGCGCTCAAACTCATCATCAACATGCCCATTCGGAACGTCGCGCGGAGCACCGCGTTTTGGCAGGCATTGGGGTATGCGTTCGACGCACGCTATGCCAGCGACAGCGTCTGTTCACTTATCCTCGGCGACGATATGATTGCGATGCTCCACGAGGATGCTGGTTTTGTGGCAAACACGGATCGTGCGATTGCAGACCCGCGCACCACAACAGAGGCAATTATCTCGATTGCGGTGCCGACTCGTGCGGACGTCGATGCAACGATGACCAAGGCGCTCGCCCATGGTGCACGCGAATTCGGCAGCGGCGCAGACCATGGGTTCATCTATCATCGCTCGTTCGTGGACCTCGATGGTCACCAGTGGGAAGTGTTTTGGATGGATGCCACCGCCGCATAAGGGCATCAGAGTAGTTTTTTGGATAGTTTGAGAAGGAAAATCACCGTGTCCATCAGAATGTTTGTGAATGTCCCAATCCGCAAGTTGTCCGAATCAGTGCGCTTCTGGAGTGCATTGGGATTTGCGTTTAATCCGCAGTTCACCAGCGAGACAACGACCTGCATGATTGTCAGCGAAGACAACTATGTGATGTTGCTCGAAGATGCGGACTTCCGCAGCTTCACCGACCGCACCATCACAGACCCCAAAACGAGTATCGAAGTCATGGTCGCGCTGGCACTCGACTCACGCGAGGCTGTCGATGCGATGATGACCCAGGTGTTGACCAATGGCGGCAGCGAATACGCCGAAGCGCGTGACATGGGCTTCATGTACCAGCGGGCGTTCGTCGACATCGACGGCCACCACTGGGAACCGTTCTGGATGAACCCAGACTATGTGAATTAGGAATTATGAATTAGGAATTGGGTTGATGGAGAACACGCCGGGAGCCATGCTCGCCGGCGTATTCTCGTTTCTCTCGCGCGGGATCCGACCCCAAAAACATCACAATACTCAACCACTGATAACTGATAACTGATAACTGATAACTGATAACTGATAACTACTCATTACTAACTACTAACTACTCATTGCTCATTCTCTCCCGACATTCCAGCGCAAATAGGCATCGATGAACGGATCAAGATCGCCGTCCAGCACGCCTTGGACATTGGATGTCTCGTGGTCGGTGCGGTGGTCTTTGACCAGGGTGTACGGGTGCAGATAGAAGCTACGCATCTGACTGCCGAAATCGGCTTTCTGGAAGGCACCCTTCAGGCGATCACGCTCTTCGCGCTGGCGCACCAGTTCGCGCTCGAGCAAGCGCCCGCGCAAGACCTTCATGGCGGTTTCTTTGTTTTGGATCTGCGACCGTTCGTTCTGACAGGTGACGACGATTTGCTCGGGTGTGCCTGGTTTGTAGGTCAGGCGCACCGCCGAGTCGGTCGTATTGACGCCTTGGCCGCCATGACCACCGGCGCGGTAGACGTCGACGCGGATGTCTTCGGGTCTCAGGCTGACCTCGGGTGCATCGTCGACTTCGGGGAGCACTTCGATAAGCGCAAACGACGTCTGGCGCGTATTGGCCGAGTTGAAGGGTGACAAACGGATGAGGCGATGGACACCGGCTTCGGCTTTACAGAGGCCATAGGCGTAATCACCGCGGATTTCGAGGGTGGCGCTTTTGATGCCGGCTTCTTCGCCCATGGTCTGGTCGACGAGGTGGCAGGTAAAGTTCTTTTTTTCGGCCCAGCGGGTGTAGGTACGC
>CANHPK010000103.1 GCA_947462525.1 Roseiflexaceae bacterium
ACTTCACCTGGGTCGAGTTCACGAATGAACTCGGCACCAATGGTCGCGAGTGCGCAGCTTTCGGATGCGACGACCCAGCCGCTCCCGATTTTGCCCAGACACAGTGGATGCACGCCCCACGGGTCACGGAGCGCATAGAGCGTGTCACGAGTCAGAACCGTGAGGCAGTATGCGCCTTCGGCACGGGTCATCAATGCATTGATGCGTTCGTCCCAGTTTGTCCCAGGACCACCGGCAAGCATTTGGACGATGACTTCACTATCGCTCGTAGAACTAAGACCGAACCCGCGTTGAAAGAGTTCATTCCGCAATTCGGTGCCGTTGGTCAAGTTGCCGTTGTGACCAATGGCCAATGGACCGAGCGCACTTTGCACAACAAACGGTTGCGCATTCAGGAGCTTCGAAGAACCAGTGGTCGAGTAGCGCGTGTGTCCAATGGCGACATGGCCAATCAGTGGTTTGAGTTTTTCTTCGGTGAAGACCTGAGAGACAAGCCCCATTTCTTTGTGGAGACTAATTGACGTACCGTCGGCGACGGCGATGCCGGCGCTTTCTTGACCGCGATGTTGGAGGGCATACAAGCCAAAGAACGTCATGCGAGCGACGTCTTCGTCCGGCGCGAAAATTCCGAAAATCCCGCACTCATGTTGTGGTTTATCGTCGAACATGTGTCCCTCTCTTATTCGTTTTCATTATACCCAATTCATCATCCCTCGTATGGACTCGGTTCCTCTTGTATAATTCAGACACAGCGAAAGGATTGCGCATGTTTGTCAATCAAAATTCCCTTATCATCTTGCTTGTTCTGGTCCTCGGCGGCACCGTTTGGTGGGCAAATACCGCCGGTTGGTCGCTCGTACAAATCGCAGTCGTCGCACTTGTTGTGATTGGGTTTGTCGCAATGGGTGTGTATGCGCAGCGGAACGCTACGGCAGATGTCCCGGCTATTCTCAAAGCGGGCAAACCGGTCCTCGTCGAGTATTATTCCGAATTCTGAATGGGCTGCGTCATTTCGAAGCCCATCGTGAATGGGATTGAACAGGATTACGGCAAAAACCTCCAAGTCGTGCATCTCGATGCGCGTAATGCAGATAACCGCGCCATCGCTGCACAGATTGGCGTAATGATGACGCCGACGTATGTGCTCTTTGACGCAAATGGCACAGAAGTCTGGCGTGCAGCTGGTGCGTTCAGTCGACCACAATTCGATACCATTGCGGCCACATTGGGAGTTGAGGTACCACGCTAATGAAGAGTATGAGCGCATTTCCTTCACGACGGTCCATGGTGGTCAGCACGGGCGGGTCTGTCGCAACGAGTCATCCCTTGGCAGCCCAGGCTGGGTTGCAGATGCTGGCACAAGGGGGAACGGCTGCCGATGCGGTCATCGCGGCTGCAGCGGTATTGAACGTGGTCGAACCAATGAGCACCGGGATAGGCGGCGATGCATTCGCCTTGGTCTACGATGCAAAAACCAACGGCGTCACCGCGTTGAACGGCAGCGGGCGTGCGCCACGGAGTTTGACGAGAGATGTGTTCCATGCCCAAGGCCACAAGACGATCCCACTCAACGGCGTACTTCCGATTACGGTGCCTGGTGCAGTCGCAGCGTGGGAAGATCTGATTGCTGCGCACGGTAATTTGTCGTTCGAACAGATACTTGCACCCGCTATCAACTACGCCCGAAATGGGTTTGCAGTGAGCGAAATCATTGCACGTGGGTGGGCCAAAGCCGAAGCCAAGTTGCGCCTCCACCCCGATGCAGAACGGATCTTCTTGCCGAACGGCTCAGCGCCGGCACTTGGGCAGCGGTTTTTTCAGCCGGAACTCGCCGCGACGTTCGAAGCAATTGTGGCAGGTGGTGCAGAGTCTTTTTATCGCGGAGCGCTTGCCGACCGTATCGTCGCCGCACTCACACGCGACGGCGCGTTCTTGAGCAAAGCCGATATGGCCGCACATCGGTCCGAGTGGGTGACCCCAGCCCACGCATCCTACCGCGGGTATGACGTGTACGAATGCCCACCCAATGGCCAAGGTCTGACCGCATTGATTGCACTGCGGATGCTCGAAGGGTTCGATCTGAGCCAGTACCCACCACATTCTGCCCAAGCCTTGCACATCCAAATCGAAACCATGCGGTTAGCGTTTGCCGATGCGGCGCGCTACATTGCCGACCCCGCGTTCAAACATGTGCCTGTCGAGGCGCTGTTGTCCGATGCATACATCACACCACGCCGCGCATTGGTCAATATGCATGCAGTGTCTGAAGTCCATGCGGGCGAACTGCCAATCTCGAACGACACGGTGTACATTACTGCGGTCGATCAGTGGGGCAATGCGGTTTCGTTCATCAATAGTTTGTACTACGGGTTTGGGTCAGGTGTTGTTGCTGGGGATACCGGCATTTGTATGCAAAATCGTGGTGCCTGCTTCGTCCTTGCTGAGGGTCACCCCAACGCATTAGAACCAGGTAAGCGACCCTACCATACGATTATTCCGTGCATGGTCACCAAGGACGACGCATTGTGGGCGAGTTTCGGCGTCATGGGCGGTTTCATGCAACCCCAAGGGCATGCCCAAATGCTGGTCAACATGATTGATTATGGGATGAACCCCCAGGAAGCACTCGATGCTCCGCGGTACGAACTCCTCGAACCATACGAAGGCAAAAAGACCCTCGCACTTGAGCACTCGCCTGATGTCCAAGCAGCGTTGCGCGCACTGGGGCACGAGATTGTCGACGCAGAGGTCGGTGGTTTCGGTGGTGGACAGATCATTGTCGTTGAGGACGGTGTTGCGTACGCAGGATCGGACCCGCGCAAAGACGGTGCGGCAGTAGGGCTATAGGATGATGGGTTTTGCACGACGGATGTTTGCTCGCGTACAACCAATGATCCGCGCCGTCCTCCTTGCCGGGCTCGTGCTGTCGGGCTGTCAACTCCCGACATCCGTCCAATCGCTGTTTTCGACCGAGCCAGTTATTCCACGGGGTGGAAGTGTGGCGATTGCCCTGCCTGATGCACTTACCACCGTACAACCGTGGAATGTTACAACCCGCGCAGCAGAAGCGTTTGTCACGATCTCTCACGCAGGATTGATGCGGCTGGATCGTACCGGCACCCCGCAGCCAGAATTGCTCGATCGCTGGGAGGCGAATCCTGCAGGTACGGTTGTCACCGCGACCTTGAAGGCCGATCTCCAATGGTCTGATGCTGTCCCACTGACCAGTGCAGATGTGGTCTATACCTACCAAACACTGCTTTCGTTCGCCCCTACCACCCCGCTACTCCGTGAAATGCATGTCATCGAGCGTGTCGAAGCGGTTGATCCAGCGAATGTGGTCTTTACATTATCTGCACCCTACGCACCATTGCTCAGCCTCTGGGCACTGCCTGTGCTTCCGATGCATGCGGTCGGGACGCAACCAATCGAAACACTGAACCTCGTCTCGTTGACGGTTGGTGCAGGTCCGTTTGTCTATGCCAACAAAGACGAAGCCGGTTCCTTCCACCTGCGTGCGAACCCTTTGTATGTACGTGGTGCGCCGTATCTCGACGAAATACAACTGCTCCCTGCACAATCATCCACCGATACGATGCGTGCGTTGTCTGCGAATACCATTCACATCGCAGAATTAGAAAATCCATGGAGCGTCGAGCAACCTGCGACTGTCGCTACCGCGCGTGTGGTGCAAAATGAGCTGATGGCTTTGGTACTGAATGTCCGTACGCAACGACTGTTCTCAGATCCTGCCCTGCGCCAGCTGTTGCGCGCTGCAACGGACGTACCCAATGCAGTACAAGAGCATGTGGGTACCTCACACATTGCCGTGGACAGCATGAGTATCCCCAATCATCCGTTTGCTGTCAGTGTCCCTGTCAGCAAGACGCTCGACATAACACCCGCACTTGTTGCTGCAGGATGGATATGGGATAGCGAGCAAAAGCAGTTTCTGCGCGAAGAAGAACCGCTTGTCATCAGACTCATTGTCGATCAAACCAATCAAGCTGCAATGCGACTCGCCGAATCGTTGGCCACGCAATGGCGCGGCTTGGGGCTTACTGTTGCGTTGACACCGTCTGAGCGTCAGACATACCTCAAGCAATTTATTCCACCGTTTGCGTACGATGTCGCCATCGTCACGTGGGCGAACGGTCGCAGTAGCAGTGTGTATGCAGATACATTTGTGTATGACGGAAGCACGACGCCGTTGTTCGATAGTGCGTTGATAAATCCCGGTATGCCGGATATCAGTCCGACGCTGAACCTGCCCGGTTACAGTAACCCAGATTTCACTGCGTTACAAAATCGAGCGCTGCGTACCTACGAGACCGCTGCACGGGCAGTCATCGAACGCCAGGCAATCCAGATCGCGCTTGACAGTGCTGCAATCATCCCGATTGCTCGCCCGGTGCACACAATGGCGTGGCAATCTGGGATTGCCACGCCTGGAGGGGGACTCGTCTTGGATACCCCTTGGTATCTGTTTGGGGTGGAACAGTGGTACCGTACGGCTGATTAGTCGTCGTACCCGATGTAGCGCAACGCGGTCACTGCAAGACTCCGTGCGACCGTGACGATGTCTTCGATGGGGACGTATTCGTCGGGTTTGTGTGCGAGGCGCACATCGCCGGGACCATACATAACCGTTGGCATTCCACCCTGGTGCACCAACAGACGCATGTCTGCGCCGTAGGTCATCCCTTCGAGAGCAGGCGCTGCTCCGCCGGTGGTCGTCTGATGCGCGCCGCTCAAGATCCCTACGATGGGGTGATTGACGTCGCACTCAGCAGGTTCAAATGTTCCGCCCCACCACTCCACAATGGGCGGATGCTCACGCAACCACGGATCCAATTGTGCAGCAGCCGCCACCGCCTGTTCGAGTTCTCGTCGGGCAGCGTTGGAGTCCTCGCCAATGCCGATGCCGTAGCGCCCTTCGGCGACGAGTTCTTCGGCGACACTCGACGGCCAATTCCCGGCACGCACCGTCCCGATGCTGAGTGGGTACGGCAAGCGATACTGTGCAAAGAGCGGATGGCGCATCCGTGCGTTACGACGTTCTTCGAGTTGCACCAGTGCGGTGTGAATGAGCATGTACTTCTCGATCGCACTGACGCCTTCTTCACGGTAGCACCCGTGCGCAGACAAACCAGGGACGCGTATCCGGACATTGTGTGCCCCGGCTTGGGCAGGTGCAATCGCCAATCGGGTTGGTTCCGGGATAATTGCTGCGTCTGCAATATAGCCGCGCACAATCGTTGCTAACGTCCCGCAGCCACCGTCTTCTTCGCCAATCACGCTGGCAATGTGCAATCGACCGCGGAGTGCGACTCCACTTGCTTTGATTGCATGTGCCGCCCACAATGCAGCGACCAAACCCGCTTTCATGTCCAATGCGCCGCGTCCATACACGCGCCCGTCGCGTACGGTTGCGGTATATGGGTCACTGTGCCAATTGGCGCGATCACCAGCGGGCACCACGTCGATGTGGCCATTGAACAGCAGCGTTTTGCCGCCACGATCTGCGCCGATTGTCCCAACGACGCCGAGCCCCGTGCTCCGCTCGACTTCCCAGCTAAACGCTGGGTGTTGGCGCAGGGTGGAGAAGTCAATGTCCCAGACATCCGTCTCGAATCCAAAGGCACGCATTTTGGACGCGATGTGCTGCTGTGCGGCCGTTTCGTTGTCTGCAAGGCTCTGGAACGACACAAGTTCCCCGAGGAACAGCAACAACTCATCTGGCTGTATTGCATCCAAGACCTGTTGTTCGGTCGCTGTACGCTGCTGCATGTGACTACTTTCTGTCCAGTTCGATGATGTCTAATCGCGCAAAATCGGGCGCGTCAAGCAGGTTGGTCCGCCTTCTGCTTTGAGCGATATCTGGTTGCCTTGATAGGTTTGCACTTCGCAGCCTGCATCCGCCAACATGCGGGCGGTGATGGGGTTGCAATCAAGCATCAGACAGACTTTGGGCGCAATGGCGAGCACATTGGTTGCCATCGTATCGAACTCGTGGGCCGGCACTTCGATCATGCGGATGTTGCGACGGACCAGTTCTTGATAAAACGCCGTCGGCATGAGCGGCAAATGCACCACTGCGAGATCGTGATCAACCAGCGAAATCAACGAAAGCAGGTGGAGACATGCTTCAGGACCAGTAAAGTACGGCAAATCGTAGGCCAA
>CANHPK010000104.1 GCA_947462525.1 Roseiflexaceae bacterium
GACCCGGTTGTCTGGCAGGTGGCTGTGTTACTATATCGTCAGATGACCTGCGCTGATTCGTCATTTCGTGTGCGGATAGAGACAGAAATTGCTGTGACTTCCAAACAAGAATGACTCAGGTTGGGGCGCATGTGGAAAGGGGAAACATGCCACGTTTTCGATTTCAATGGGCAAATATCCCAGAGATACTCAGAACAGAACTCGCGCGCCACCTTGCATTGCCGTCTGCAGATCCTGCATCCTTTCAAACAGTCTATGGGATGCGCCCCAAAACCGATTTTATCCAGCGTGCCTGGACCGTGTTGCTCGATACATGGCTGTTCCATGACGAACACGCTGCGCTCCGCATTGCCACTGCGTTACGTGCACGGAACATCGGGGACACATCCATTGACCACGACCTGCAGTATCTGCAGTCATGCCGCAATTCTGCGGGACTTCGCCAGGTTGTGTTGGCCGAGTTCATTACGCTCGGCGAGATAAGTGGTGACCAGATTCGTACCCCGCCGCATCATCCGGTCATTACTCCATCGACTCCGGCACAGCAAGGCAACGCACAAGAACAAGCGAACCCTCTGGTGCATCTCTTAGCCATGGTCACGGCAGTCCTCAAGAGTAATGCCTCGACCAAAGATGTGCGCATGACACAAGAAGGTGACTTGCAGATTCCCTTCGGGAGCAGCAAGGTTTTTCTCACCATGAAGGCCGAACCATTGGGGATTCGCGTGTTTGCTGTTGTGTTGCAGCAGATCCAACCGACCCCTGCACTCTACGAAACACTCAACCACATCAACATTAATTTGCCGTGCGGGCGTATTTTTGCATTGAATGACTTTGTGGTGATGGAAAGTTCCATCCCCATCGAAGCTTTCTCGCCCGAACATCTCGTGGGCACCATCGAGACCGTTGGATTCATTGCCGATACCCTCGATGATCGCCTTATGGCAACATTTGGTGGCACGTTGCAAACAGCACAAGCACCCGAGGACACCATAGATGTCTAATGCACTGCTTGCTTTTTCCGACCAACTCGTTGCCACCATCGAGCGTACCCGACTCGCCACAGTGACGGTATCGGGCATGACGACGAATCTCATGGGTGGCGGGATGGGATCTGGGTGGCTCTACGACGATGCAGGCCACATTGTCACCAATGCACATGTCGTCGAAGGCATTACACGGCTCCTCCAAGTCCAGTTTTCGGGACAAAAAAGCCAAGAGGCGACAATCGTAGGCGTCGATCGTGCATGTGACCTTGCGGTGTTGCGATGCACCAACATCGACCAAAGCCGCCGTCCATTGACCGTCCGGAACATCCCTGCACGGCTCGGAGAGATCTGCATCACCCTCGGTTCGCCATTGCGCTACCGCGAATCAGTGTCCATGGGGATTGTCAGTGGGCTCGCCCGCCAATTGCCGAACGGCGATGGGTTCATTGAAGAAATCCTGCAGACAGATGCTGCAATCAACCCGGGGAACTCTGGCGGTCCGCTGGTGGATGCGCTTGGAACGGTCCTCGGTGTGAACGTCGCGCGTCGTTCCGACGCAGACAACATAGGGTTCGCCATTGCCGCCGAACTCGTCAATGACATTGTTCCTGAGCTCATCGCGCACGGATCAATATTGCGTGGAACGATGGGGATTTCTATTGCCGAATCGTGGGCTCCGGACGGCACAGAACGCCAAGTCATTACGGTCCAAAAAATCAATACTGCACAATCGCTGTTTCAAATCCACGACACTATTCTTGCGTTGGATGACCAGCCAGTCACACGACGGTATGATGTCCGCAAGTACTTATCGCGTGCGCGGATAGGGACAACCGTCACGGTCAATATACAGCGGGGCCAAGCGCAACTATCGATACCAGCAGTCGTGATGGTACGTTCGTAAATTGTCTCAATGTGTTCATCGTTCGGGACTTGGATAAGCAGAGACCCCAGCTCCAGTTCCGCGCAATCACTCAGTGAAAATAATTTTAATGTTTTTGATTTTGGGGTTTTGTCAGTAGGATAAAAGGAAAACTTTTGGTCCACGTAGTACCGGGATGCACATTCTGCACCCCTGTGCGAAACCGTTTTTTCTCATAACAGATGTACCACACGTCTCATAATCATTACACTCATGTCCTCTATACTGTAAGTAGACATAATATTCAAATCCAAAACTCGTAGCGCAGTTTTCTATTTGTGAGAGGAGACCATCGTGTCTCGAACATCACAGCTACGTTTCCTTCTTCTCGTGTTGAGCATCCCTTTTTTTCTAGGCGCACATACTGCCGGAGCTTCGAGTGTGGACTGTAGCCTCCGCGCCCCAGGAGCAAATCTATCTGGATGCGACCTCACTGGAATGAACTTAGCAGGAATTGATTTAACGGGTGCAGATCTCCGGAATGCAAACCTCGCGAATGCGGATGTCAGCGGGACAATTTTGGCAAATACGCAACTCGGCGGGTTGCACTCGGGTGCGGTTGTCGGTGTCCCGAGTAGTCTGCCTGTGCATTGGTTTGTACTCAGTGGGTACCTGCTTGGTCCGTACGCGAACGCGTCAGGCGCGATCTTGAGGAACGCCACGATGACTGGTAAAACACTCATCAGCATAGACTTGAGCAACGCACAGCTCACGAATTTGACCTTGACTGGGGTTGATTTACACGGTGCTACATTGACCGGTGCGGTAGTAGACGGCGCAACCTTCACGACGGTTTCATTGGCGCATGCAAATCTCGAACAGAGTTCTTTCACGGGCGCAACATACACGGATGTTACGGCTACCGACATCCATGGGATTGGTGTGAATTACGCAGGTGCAACATTCACAACGAGCGATTTCTCCCGATCGCATTTCGCAGGTGCAAACGTATACGGTGCAACACTTACCACCGTGTCATTTGTCGATGCGCAATTGCAGGACGCAAATTTTGGGAGTACCGTGTTGACTACAGTGACCTGGGGCAACACGATCTGTCCAGATCACACAAACAGTGACACGCATGCTTCAACGTGTGTCGGTTCTCTGGCAATGCTGACGGCAACACCAACGACATCTCGCACCCCCTCTCCTTCTGCGACAAATACCAACACCCCGACGACGTATGCAAGCCTGACTCCCACTCCGACACACACGGTACCGTTGGCGTCGACCTTGACAGATACACGAACTGCCACATCTGTCGTTGTAGATACCGCAACTGCACTGGTTGCGCAGACACAAACACCCACAATTCCTGCAACGATTGCCGATACAAACACGAAAACGCCGGTCCTGCCGACGGTATCTACCCAAACGTATACGGTTGTGGCAACGGATTCGCCGAGTCGGACTCCGGTGCCGCCGGCCTCGCAGACCTCTACTGTTACTGCTAGCACGACGAGTACAAAGACCTACACTGCAATCCCGAGCCGCACTGCGACGGTCAGGCAGAGCGAAACAGCAACACCGACAGCGACTAGTACTGCAGAACTGCCCTCGCTCACCGCCACATTCATAGCAAATTCTCCAACGGTAACACCCACCCGAAACCCCTTGGCCCTCATGGATGTAGCAAGTGGAGCATCGTTCACACTGGGGTTACGTGGGAACGGACAATTAGTAACGTGGGGTGTAAACACGCAAAATCAAACCACCATTCCACCTGCACTTTCGCGGCTTTCTTTTGTTGAGATCGCTGCGGGTTCGACCTATGCAATGGGGTTGACCTCTACCGGCAAGGTCTTTGCTTGGGGTTCACCGATGTTCGGGCAGACTGCGTTACCGCCAGCCGCCAAAACCGGTGTGCAAGCAATCGCAGCTGGGGTCGGACATGGCCTCGCATTGCGCAAAAACGGAGTCGTCATCGCGTGGGGCCGTAATGACAGTGGTCAGGCGAATGTGCGCAGCGGACTGTTGAATGTCAAAGCGATAGCAGCAGGTGGGGGCTATTCGTTAGCATTACTCGGCGACGGTACCGTCAAACAATGGGGCAAGGCGATGCGCCTCTACCCAGTGCCTGCTGCTGCCTATGAAATTATTGCGATTAGTGCAGGGGTGGATCATGCACTAGCGCTCAGAAGCGATGGTAAAGTCATTGCATGGGGTGCAAACCAGTATGGCCAAACGAATGTTCCGTGGGATCTTCCGCCGGTTGTTGCTGTATCGGCTGGTTTGCAGTATTCACTGGTGGTGACCAATGCGGCAAAAGTCGTTGGGTGGGGTACGAATTCGTACGGACAACGAACGATACCTGCAGGAATTCGTGATATACGTGGCATTGCTGCAGGGTATGCAAACTCGGTAATTGGACTTAATTCGGGTACTGTTGTGACATTAGGTGCGAAAGCGTTTGGTGCCTTGATGACTCGTACCCCGGTACGTGCATCGTCTGCGTCCGAACTCAGATGACGAAAAACGGAGAGCTGAGTGTGTGTGATGAAAAAATCAATTGATTCAAATCGAATCATTTTCTAGCTGGATTTTGCATGTGGGCGCACACGCAACGATATACCGTATTTTGGCCGTTGTGTAATTGAAGGCTGTGCGACGACTCGTTGAAGCCGTTTTGCTTGCCACGTGCCTGCTTGTATTGCACGTGCCAGGATCAACGTCAGTTCCATCATTGCGAACTGTTGCCCGATGCACAGCCGTGGTCCCCCTCCAAAAGGAAAGTACGCGTATTTGGGGAGTTGTGCAATGAAGTCCGGGGTCCAGCGGGAGGGTATAAACGTATCAGGGTCAGCATAAAAGCGCGGATCGCGGTGCATTGCAGCAGGGCTGAGACTGATGTTGTGTTCGGCCGGTATGGTGTATGTGTTTGCGCCTACGGTTACCGTCAATGCTTCGAGTGATTCCCGTTGGATGACCCACGCAGGCGGATACAAGCGCATCGATTCACGGATGACTTGCTCGAGGACTGGGAGGGCCCCCATGTCTTCAATTGTTGGTGCGCGTTGGCCGATGACCGATGCCACCTCCGTCGCGAGCGTCTGTTGTATCTCTGGATGCGTCGCCAGCAGCCACAGCGTCCAACTCAATGTCAATGCCGTTGTTTCGTGTCCCGCAAGGAACATGGTCTTGCACTCATCTCTGAGCTGTGTATCCGACATGGGCGTTTCGTCGATGTCACGTGCAGCCAAAAACATCCCGAGCAAATCGGTGTCGTCCTGAGGGTTCCGTTTGCGTTCCATGATCATCGCATCGATAACCGTGTCGAACGTCTGCACTGCGTTTTGGTATGCTGCTTCTTCGGCTGGATCGAGCGAACGTTGCAAAATCATCCCCAGCACTTGCAATAGCGAATCGCCTGCAAAATGCGCCATGATGGTCTCAAGCGCTCGTCCGATTCGTTCCTTGGCATCGGTGTGTACCGTCCCAAACAGCGTTTCGGCCACGATGTCGAGCGTCAAACGCATCATCACTGGGTGGATATCAACCCACGAGCCAGGGGAGATGGCGGCAAATGTTGTGTCCGCATGACGTGACATCACGGCTGCGTATTCAGCAATGCGGGTGCGATGAAACGCAGGTTGAGCCATCCGTCGCTGGCGTAACCAAAATTCTCCATCGCTCGCCAACAAGCCATTTCCAAATACCGGCTTTGCGTGTTGTTTGAGAAATCCATCTTTTTGGATTTTTTTTTGCTGTGTTACCAAAATCTCTTCGACGAGGTCTGGATGCGAAATGTACGTGAATTCGCCACCATAGACGTCGACGGTTACGAGGTCCGGATACGTTCGTTGGAGCGCAGTGAAAAATCCAAGTGGGCGAATGCCGACGTCAATAAGATGGCCGAACCGTGGCAAACCATGTGTGCGTGGAGTTGTTTTCATGTCTTTTCCGGTAACGTGACCCGGCGCATGGAGAATGCGCCGAGTCATTTTTGTGTTTAGGCCATTGGGATATTGAGGTGTTCGCAGATGAGGCTGTGGAAGTGATGGACTCCGTTTTCGCGGAGGACCGAAAATCGTCCAGTGGTGTATGACCGCGAACGGAGTCGGCGTTGCACCGTTTCGCATAGTTCGATGTCTTCTTGTTGTACCAAATCGCTGAACGCGAAATTTTTGGCAAAATCCTCAGCAACCCCGGGACGCTTTGCATCGCGCAGGTACCATTCAAACACCGTAACGGTCTTTTCTGGCCCGAGCGGCAAAATGATGTTGATTTGGATGTTGTCTGGGTAAATATTCAACATCAGATTCGGGAATACC
>CANHPK010000105.1 GCA_947462525.1 Roseiflexaceae bacterium
CACCGACCCAGGATGTGCTACTCCGACAACACTACCGCACACCCGAAGGTCAAGAACTCGCAAACATCCCCTTGCTGGCTGTTGGCCAATCCGTCGACATCACCACCGATATCGTCTGTCTACTCCCCCGCCCATATACATCACTCTTTATACCCATTCCCGCACTCACCACAGTAACCATTCGAGATCTGCCGCTCGATTGGTCGGTCCAAGAGGTCCCGGGGGGGTATTTCATCCGCATGCGCACCGCAACAGCCGGGGGGTGGACACTCCGCTATCGTATGACTGCAGAGCGTACGGGCAGTGCCCGTTTTGATGGGCTCCAGGTAATGGATGCCGCAGGCACACTCCATGCACTCGCGCCGACAAAGACGCTGTATGTCACAACACCATAACCATTTCATACGGCTGAGCTGTAGTCTGATATTCATTTTTGATTTGTGCTGGGCGGCGCTCCCTGCCCAGATACCGCCCCGCGTTACACCCAAAACCACACCAAACATCCTCGCCGTAAACACCCATTTTGCCAGTCGCTCCGCACAACTACGCGACATCCCGGCGCACGTCGCATCTGCGCATGCACTGCAGACACCGTGGGTACGCGAAGATTTTCATTGGTATCGCATTCAACGGACCGCCGAAGCATTTGATTGGTCGTTTACCGACGCAACCGTCGACGCATTCGAAGACCAGGGGATCCACATATTGGGAGTGTTGGGGCACCCACCAGGTTGGGCGACAATCAACCAACAGGATGATCCCTACCATAATTCTTTCGCTGCCCCGGATCCGGATCTCTTTGCAGCCTGGGCAGCCCAAACCGTTGCACGGTATCGTCATCGTGTCACCTACTGGCAAATCTGGAACGAACCAGACAATCCCCACTTTTGGTATCCTACACCCGACCCCGTGGCCTACGCGAAACTCGTCCACATCACCGCCCGCGCCATTGCCCGCGTCGCACCCGAAGTCAAACTCGTTGCAGCAGGAATCAATCCGTTTGCGCTGCAATTCCTCCAAGGCGCAGCGGCAGCCGGTCTGTGGAACGATGTCGACATCCTCGCCATTCACCCATATGTAAACCCGCTCGACCCACGTTACTCAGGTCTTGCGGAAGCCGCACTATTGCTCACGCCACTCCTGCATCGCTATGGTCACAAGCCTATCTGGATAACCGAAATCGGCTGGGCGAGCGCCACGAGCGATCGTGACCCACCAGGGGCAATGACCGAACACCTGCAAGCCGAGTATCTCTCCCGCGCCGTCCAGATTCTCTGGCAGACCGACATTTCACTTGTCTTTTGGTATAGCTGGAAAGACGAAAAAACAAATCCATACGGCCTCTTTCGCTGGGCAAACGGCCCAGACGACATGTCGCAACCCAAACGTGCAGCTGCAGTGTTCCGTACACTCCAATCCGTCACGCACATACGACCGCGCACCCTGACCTTTCACCCCGTCCTCAGCTTCGACGGCATGCACGATGTCTGGGTGCGTGGCGACGAACACACGGGCGTACTCTATGCCAGTCAGCGTCGGGCCGTGAACGGCGGCAACGCAATCGCAATCCGCTACGCCTTCCCTGCATTTGGGAACCAATATCTGGTATTCAGACGATGGCATCATGCCCCATTGCCAATGGGTACAACGCAGGTCTGCCTCACGGTATGGGGTGACGACACCAGTACCCTCGTCAAAATTTGGCTCCGCGGGAGCGACACCAAGCGTGTGCAACTGACACTGGGGATGAGCGGTCCTACCGGTTGGCGCGATCTCTGCGCGCCGCTCCCACAGCAGTTTGCTGCGTGGGACCGTATTGACCCCTCCGACGGAATCTTGCTACAACCGGCCACATTCGAAGCGCTTGTCATCGACGACGCACCCGATGGGAGCGGCAGTCAGGGGACCATTTTTTTCGACGCACTCCGTGCCACGACTGATTGATTGTGCAAAATGACGAACGCTGTCCGGGCAATACATTTATTACGACATAGCATCGTAATTCATTTGTACATTTTGCACAAAAACGCACAAAAAGATTCGTGCGTTTTCTGTACCCGCATCCGAAGTGATTCTTCTATACTGCTACCATTCCAAAAAACTACTCAATGAAGAGTCGTTGCTGAGGCGAAGGCAGCACCGCGAACGTCGCGACTGCAATATGCACGAGGAGCACAGACATGGCACTGGACGCAAAGGGAGTTCTTCAACTCATCAAGGACAAAAACATCCTCATCGTCGACACCCGGTTCACCGATTTGTTCGGTGGTTGGCAGCACTATTCGCTGCCTGCATCACGTCTCACCGAAGAAATGATGATCGAGGGTCTCGGGTTTGACGGTTCCTCCATCAAGGGGTTCCAAGCAATCCACGAGTCAGACATGTTGATGATTCCTGACCCAAGCTCGGCCTTCATTGACCCATATCTCAAAATCCCAACCCTGGTGTTGATCTGCGACGTCATTGACCCACTCGAGCGCAAACCATACTCACGCGACCCACGCAACGTGGCCAAGAAGGCCGAAGCCTACCTCAAGACGACCGGCATCGCCGACACGGCGTACTTCGGTCCCGAGGCAGAGTTCTTCTTGTTCAGCGACGTCCGCTTCAACCAGACGCCCAACTCCGGCTACTACTTCCTGGACAGCCCCGAAGGCATCTGGAACAGCGGCAAAGAAGAAGAAGGCGGCAACAAGGGTTATCGCGTGCGCTATAAGGAAGGCTACTTCCCTGTTCCGCCCACCGACACCCTGCAGGACATCCGCTCCGAGATGATCCTCAAAATGGCCGACATCGGCATCGACATCGAACTGCACCACCACGAAGTCGCCACTGCAGGCCAGTGCGAAATCGACATGCGCTTCGACACCCTGCTCAAGATGGCCGACCAGCTCCAGAAGTACAAGTACGTGGTACGCACCACCGCCAAAGAACACGGCTTGTCGGCTACCTTTATGCCGAAGCCATTGTTCGGTGACAACGGCTCGGGTATGCACGTCCACCAGAGCTTGTGGAAGGACGGCAAGCCGTTGTTCTTCGACAAGGATAAGTACGCCTTGTTGTCCGACACCGCACGCTGGTACATCGGTGGTGTGCTCAAGCACGCAGCAGCCTTGTTGGCCATCTGTGCACCAACGACCAACAGCTACCGCCGTCTGGTCCCAGGCTTCGAAGCACCCATCAACCTGGTCTACTCGGTGCGTAACCGCTCGGCAGCCATCCGCATCCCAACCTACTCCGACTCGCCCAAGGCACGTCGCGTCGAAGTACGCTTCCCTGACCCAACCGCAAACCCATACTTGGCATTCGCAGCCATGATGATGGCAGGCCTCGACGGCATCCAGAACAAGGTCGAGCCACCCGAGGCACTCAACGTCGACATTTACGAACTGTCGGCCGAAGAAAAGTCACACATCAAGAGCACGCCTGGTAGCTTGGGTGAGGCACTGACCGCACTCGAAGAAGACCACGAGTTCTTGCTCAAGGGCGGCGTGTTCACCAAGGACTTGCTCGAATCCTTCATCGACATCAAGCGCTCGAAGGACATCGTCAACATCGCCTTGCGCCCACACCCATACGAATTCTTCATGTACTACGACGCCTAAATCTGTCCACCGCTCCGGGGCCGTTTGGCCCCGGAGCAATCAAAGACGCACACTCCTTCTCTCGCACCCCAACGACTGACACAACCAATATCTCGACGATGGATGTATCGGTTCTGCACTGCAGCAGACCGTTCAACAGACATACTCGGTTTTTGTGGTTTCGCTGTATGCAATGACGCACAACAGTCGGTACCAGGCGATAGCATTCACTTTTCTTAACAAGGAGGTACCACATGGATGCAATCAACGGGGCTGATACCGTATGGGTTCTCGTCGCCTCTGCACTGGTGATGTTGATGACCCCCGGTCTGGCGTTCTTCTATGGTGGCTTGGTTCGCCAAAAAAACGTATTGTCGACGCTGATGCACAGCTTTTTCATCCTCGCCCTCATCAGCGTGCAGTGGGCACTCTGGGGCTATTCGTTGTCGTTTGGACCAACCGTCGGTGGGTTCATCGGCAACCTCGACTGGGTTGGTTTGCAAGGCGTCGGGATCGAACCAAACGCCGATTATGCAGCAACCATTCCACACGCTGCGTTTATGGTCTTTCAGATGATGTTCGCCGTCATCACGCCCGCGCTTATTTCCGGTGCGTTTGCTGAGCGCAAACGATTCGGGGCATTTGCGATTTTTGCGCTGGCATGGGCCACACTCGTCTATGCACCGGTCGCCCACTGGGTCTGGGGCGTGGGTGGGTGGATCCGCACCATGGGTGCACTCGATTTCGCTGGCGGCACCGTCGTCCACATCACCTCGGGTGTATCTGCACTGGTCTGCGCACTCGTGTTGGGCAAACGCCTCGGGTACGGCAAAGACTCCATGCAGCCGCACAACGCCACGCTGACGCTCTTGGGCACCGGATTGCTCTGGTTCGGCTGGTTTGGCTTCAATGCCGGTAGCTCATTGGGCGCAAACGGACTCGCAGTCAGCGCATTCGTCACCACACATGTCGCCGCTGCAGCAGGGATGCTGGCATGGTTGGCCGCGAGTTGGATCCGTCACCGCAAGACCAGCGTACTCGCGGCATCGGCTGGTGCTGTCGCTGGGTTGGTCGGGATCACACCTGCGGCAGGTTTTGTGACGCCAATGGCTGCGATTTTCATCGGCCTCAGTGCCGGCGCAGTTTGCTTCTGGGTGACCGAGTTCGTGGTCCGTGGGCGTGTCGATGATGCACTCGATGTCTTTGGGGTGCACGGCGTCGGCGGCATCGTCGGCGCATTGCTGACCGGCGTGTTTGCCACCAAAACCGTCAACGCCGCGGGCGCAGATGGTCTGCTGTATGGCAATCCACAGCAACTCATCACCCAAATCGTGGCTGTCCTGGTTGTGGCAGCCTATGCAGGTATCGTGACCTTTGTGCTCCTCAAGATCATCGATGCCACCATTGGAATCCGTGTCTCAGAAGCCGAAGAGACCGAAGGTCTCGACGCATCTCAACACGGTGAATCTGCGTACACAACCGTCTAATCACCCACGGTGTCTGCGGTGTTGAAACGAACACCTGAAGATACGGACTCGTCCTGAGTTCTCGCCCCACATCCTGCGTCATGCACCGTTCTGTGCTGCATTGCGATGGATGTGGGGTATTCGTTGAGACTTCGTGACGACCGCTCTTCAATTGCTCTTTTTCTCTTCACAAAAAGACAAACACTGGTTATCGAAAGGTGCGTTTTTGCTTGACAAAGATTGTGCATTTCAGTACCATAAAACTACCCCCCAATACATGCAATGATGCACCAGTGACACCGCGTTGAGGTGTGCTGGTTTTCTTTTCCCTTTGTTTGCGCGAAGGAGCAACCATGACCCCATCTAGCCTCCCACAACCCCGTGGACTCTATGACCCGCAATTCGAACACGATGCCTGCGGCATCGGTTTTGTGGCACGCCTCAACAATAACCCGCAACACGATGTGCTTGCGATGGCGTTACAGTCGTTGGCGAGTATGGAGCATCGTGGTGCGGTGGCGGCAGATGGCAAAAGTGGTGACGGTGCGGGCGTCCTGACCCAGATCCCCGCTGCATTTGTAGCGCACGAACTCAACACCCACAACATCAGTGTCGACACGACGCATATCGCCGTTGGTATGATCTTTTTACCTCGTGACGAGTCAGTTCGCACAACCATTCGTGCGCTCTTTGCAGCAGCAGCAAACAAACTCAACCTGAGCATCATCCACTGGCGCTCCGTCCCCACCGACGCGGCGTTTCTTGGTGATCGTGCAGCATTGTCATGCCCTGTCATCGAACAGTGCTACATCGTGCCCCAGACTGCCGTTGTCGATGCACAGCGCTACGAACGGAGCCTCTACCTGTTGCGCCGCGATATGGAGGCCATCGGCCAACAACGCGGGTATTCGGGCTTTGCAATCCCTTCGCTGTCACACCGCACGATTGTCTACAAGGGGCTGGTAACTGCCAAGCACCTCCCGGATTTTTACACCGATTTGCGGAATCCACTCTACAAAACTGCCGTGGCTGTCTTCCATCAGCGCTATTCGACCAACACATTCCCAACGTGGGAGCGTGCCCAGCCGTTCCGCATGCTCTCGCACAAC
>CANHPK010000106.1 GCA_947462525.1 Roseiflexaceae bacterium
AGCCGTGAACGGCACCGAAAAGTCCCAGCCGCTGATCTGCGTCAGCGCCCACGCCCCCTGCGCCTCGACCCCAGCGGCATAGGCAGCTAACTGCCCGATGTCGATGCGTTCACTCAACGCTGTGACATCAGCACTCTGCATCCCAAAACCATCGTCACGGTATGGTACAGCGAGCGAGGCACGAAAGCCGCCCGTGTCGAACACTTGCTCGACCGGCACCACAAAGCGTGCAATGTTTTCGTCTTCGACACGGAGCATGTGCCAGATGCACCACACCATCGAGTTCATCGACGGGAGTGGTCGTTGCCGCAGCCGCTCTGCCGAGATGCCCGCAAACAACCCGCGTATGTCTGCATGCACGGCAGCATGCGATGTCGCTAATCCCGATACAAGCGACGTAGGTGGATGGCTATATGTCATTCTGTTCCTCAGTATGCTACACGGCTGTAGTATACCCAAAAGCTTGCTACACTGAGAATGTGCGTACTTCAGTGTGATAATCTGTTATATTCATTCAATAAGTATTGATTCTGAGTGAGGTTGCTCTTGATAAATCGTCGAGGCATGATTCGCATCGTAGGAATGGGTGCGTTGGGTGCGGTACTGTCCGCGTGTGGCGGCGAACGCACCGAAACAGCGGCTACAGGGAGTCTCGATGGGAGCTCGGGAACGCCGCCTGTACGCAGCGATGCACTCTCGTGTGCCGTCGCATCGTCATTAGAAAAAATCATGCCGGTTTTTTCACGACTCTTCGTCGAAAACTACTCGCTCCCGAGCCCGACGTTCCAAGCGGCAGCGTCAGGAACGCTGGCTACCCAGATTGCCGAGGGCGCACCGTTCGACCTTTTTCTTGCGGCCGACTCGGTTGCGATGCGACCGCTGATCGACGCCAAACTCGTGATGCAGGCAGATATACATCCGGTCGTACAGACCGACATTGTTATCGTTGCACGAACCAATCGCGGGATCGTGACGCTCGATGATATCCGTACCAGCGGGACAAAAATCGTGGTTGGCGATGCGCAGGTACCCATTGGCAGGTACACCCAGCTGCTCCTCAAAGCCATATCGAAGCGCACCGGCGATCGCACCTTCACTGAGGCGTTCACCCAAAACATCGTTTCGTATGAGGATAAAGCGACAGCGGTAAGCCAAAAATTCTTTGCAGGCGACGCCGACGTGGCGGTGTTGTACCGCTCCGATTTGTACGGCAATGACACCAACGACTACGTTGTTCTCCCCCTTCCAACCAAGGTTTCGCTGCAATCGACGTATGTTTCGGTCGTTCTGCCTGGCGCAAAACAAGGCGCGATTGATTTTGTGAACCTGCTGACGAACCCTGCCCATGCAGGGATATGGAGCAAGTATGGCTTCCGACCGCTGGGCACATAGCGCGCGCCGAACGACCCTCGCAGTCCTCGGCATACCGTTGGTGGCGCTGTTTGTCCTGCCGTTGTTTGGGTTATTGCTGCGGAGCACACCGGATGCGTTGCTCGCGGCAGCCCTCTCGCCTGCGGTCACCCAAGCACTCGGGTTGACCCTCTTGACGACAGGTGCGGTCGTCCTGATTACCATCGTTGCCGGCACCCCGTTGGCAATTGTGTTGACGACGCGTTCCGCATACCACCACTGGATTCGGACACTCATCGACATCCCCGCTGTGCTCCCACCTGCAGTCGCTGGGTTGGCATTATTGGCTATTTTTGGCCGGATGGGCTGGTTTGGCCAGTTCCTTGCTGACCATGGATTGTTCATCCCGTTTACCACGACCGCGGTGGTATTGGCGCAACTGTTTGTAGCGGCGCCCCTGTATATCAAAGCATGCATGATTGCCTACGAAGGCCTCGACCCGATGCTCGCCGATGCCGCACGCATCGATGGCGCAACTGCCTGGCAATACTGGCGCTTGGTCGTATTCCCATTGACGTCGGCTGGTATGCAGGCGGGCATTGCAATGACGACTGCACGCGCGTTGGGGGAGTTTGGCGCAACCGCACTGTTTGCCGGTAGCATGCCTGGCCGCACGCGCACCATGGCACTGGCAATCTATGTCTCGGCCGAAAGCGATCCGGCTGCGGCTACTGCCATGAGCATCATTCTATTGTCGACCGCATTGATCTTGCTTATCCTCACCAACACCCGCGCTGCAACCCACCAGTAACTCCCGTCGTCTGTGCTTACTCGCACCGCACGGAGGTACCATGGGACATCAGCATCACTCCACAGACATTCAACAGTATCTCGACCGCTCATTTACCAATCCACGGGCCCGCTCTGCCTATGAGCAGTTTTTTGTCGATAGTTTGCTGTACAGTCACCAGGTTGCCCCACAGCGCTGGGTCATTACGCACAATCGTGACCACCTCAACATCAACGTCGGGCTCATGCACACGTTGATGCTGCGCAATGACTGGCTCGAAGTAATGGTCGACTATTCGTCCATGCCGGAGCTCGCGCCCAACATCGATGTGGGTGTTGCTGTGTCCGAACCCGACCCCTTGGTAGGGATCTATCCCTCGGTGCCTGGGTCCACCTATACGTACTTCGACCCTGATTTGTTTGACCAGTACGCCTCGGTCGTGTGGGATGCACACCGGCGCATCATCGCCAAAGCAGCAGTGACCCGCATGAATCCGGGAGTCTGTGCCAAACACACCCCTGCGGCGTTGACGTACTTCGCGCAACACCAACAGGCGTATCTGGAGTCACACCATCACATGAGTGGGTTGCCGCAGTCACACTATACACACAAAAATACACCCCCCACGCGCTGAGCGCATGGAGGATGTGGTGTGGATTGATACCGCGTCGGTTAGAGTGAAACGCCCAGCAGCCCAGCGATGACACCCACTTCACCCATGTGATTCTGGGGGTGGACCTGGGTGTAGTCGAGCACGAAGCGGCCGATGTTCAATGCCCCCCAATACGAAATGACCCCCTCGGTGATTGCAGGGATGCAGACTGCCTCGCCGGCGATGACTTCCCGCATGTGGGCGGCATCCCATTGATGGTTCAATCGACCGAGGTCGAGCCCGGCGAGTGTCTGCGCACTTTGGGCCGATACCGCTTGCTGGTAGCCACGCAACGCAGCCAGATCGATGGTATCTGAGAGTACTTCGACATCAGCATATGGCATCGCCGTCCCCATGTGACCATAGGCAATGCCCATTTTGGACTGCCAGCTGCCGGTGGTGTGCACCTGCGGTACATTGGCAACAAAACGGCTCAGGGTAATGTCTTCGATGCGGAGCAGATGCCAGATGTTCCATGCGATCGAATTGACACCGACCGAAGGACGACTGCGTAGGGCGCTCTCGGGCAATCCAAAGAGCTTTGGGAGTGTCTCGCCATGCAACATCTGATGGCGGACCTTGATGAACTCGATCACGGCTATACCCTTTCGGCTAAACGATGGGTGTAGTGTACCGTACTGGTCACATAGATGCATCGTCTGCTTGTGGATTGTCCGAACCTGCGGGGCTTCGCCGTTGCCGCGCCTGCAATCTGTAGATGCGTTGCAGGATGTTGTATTCCACGTGTCAATCCGTCCAATGCACCAAGATACATTGTTGGGTTGAGGATGAATCGCCGCGCGGACCTCCCAAACTCCAACGACGATTACGGGAGTACCTCGTGTAACAGTGCTTCGAGGCTCATGAGATTAATCGGACGCACCACAAAGCTCTGTGCTCCTTGTCGCAGAGCCGTGGCCCCATCTGCATCTT
This sequence comes from Roseiflexaceae bacterium, assembly GCA_947462525.1. Classification (GTDB taxonomy): domain Bacteria; phylum Chloroflexota; class Chloroflexia; order Chloroflexales; family Roseiflexaceae; genus UBA965. The sequence continues at coordinate 3,726 of CANHPK010000106.1, forward strand.
TGCCTTGAGACAACAGCATAATGATAGGAATATGCGCATATCGTGTGTCAGTCGTGAGCGTACGAACGACGGTAAACGGCGACGTACCGGACATTTCGCTATCCATCAGAATCGCGCCCGGCAGTGATTCGGCGAGAAGGCGTAATCCTTCGGCAGACGAGTCTGCGGTGCGCACACGGAAGCCACGTTTTGTGAGTTCTTCTGAAAGCATCTGCCGGTCGAGCACCGAATTGTCTACAATCAGCACCTCTGCCCCGACCAGGACACCGTCGATGTTCACTCGATGACGCTCGGCAGCGTCGCTCTGCGCGGTAGGCTCTGATATCGTCACATTGTCGTCTGGAGCGGTGCCCTGGGTGGCGTTCAACAATCCACAACCAGCAAGAGCAACCGCAATGAGGAACGTGAGTGTGGTTCGCCGCATCTGACACCTTCTGTGTGCGCACGATGGAGAGTATTTAGTATAATTTACTTTACACGCAATTACGTTGTCAATATCAAACGATTTTCCCATGCAGCTTTCAGCCGGGGTGACGCGCATACGTCTGTGCAGCGTGCCTGCACGCCATTTATTCACAATGTTGCGCATCTACATAAGAATTGCACACGTGTGCACAGTGTATTTACTACAAATTGTCGTATTTTCAACGGGTCTTCAATGCATTGCTGCTCTGGACGTGCTTTTTGCCAAATTTCTGCTCGCGCACACGTGTGCGCATGTGCAGTACGATCTTTTTTTATACCTATCGAGACGCAAACCGCAGTACATCTGGCATCATTTGTCACGCATCGAGCGACGTTTCCGTTTTTTTGCTGCAATAAAACCGAAGATCCCCATGTGCACACGTGTGCACATGGGGATCTATGCGCAAAACGCTGGTCAGCGTGCTTTGATCGGCCAATGCTTGGGGGAACCGCGTTCGTATTGGATGGGGTAGACACCAGCGACGCCCAATGCTTCGGCGGCACGCCATGGCCAGCGGGGGTCATCGAGGAACGCACGACCGAGCGCGACCATGTCGGCCTCGCCGTCGGCGATGATCGCTTCGGCGACATGCGGGTCACGAATCAGCCCGACCGTACGGGTCAATATCCCCACTTCGCGCTTGACACGTGCGGCAATCGGCACCTGATACTTGGGGGCAGCTGCGACTTTGGCATGCGGTGTTGCACCACCACTCGACACGCAGATGAAGTGCAAACCCGCGTCTTTGAGCATCTGGGCCTGCCCGACCGCATCATCGGGGGTCAACCCGTCCTCGTGCCAATCGGTGCCGTTGATGCGTGCACCAAAGGCGATATGCGCCGGCAATACCGCTTGGACGGCACGCACAACCGCTAATGGAAGCGTCATGCGCCCCGCCAGATCACCACCCCAGCGGTCGGTGCGACGGTTACTAATGGGCGAAACAAATGATTGGAGCAAGTACCCGTGGGCGAGGTGCAGTTCGATGCTGTCGACCCCTGCTGCCACCGCACGGACGGCTGCATCGCGGAAGGCAGTGATGATGCGTTGGATCCCCGCCTCATCGAGTTCTTGGGGGATCTGCCAGCCGTTGTCGTAGGGGATTGCGCTCGGGCCGACTACTTGCCAGCCGCCGTTACTCGGGCTGAGTTGCCCCGAACCTTGCCCGGGCAGTGGGCCAGATGCTTTGCGCCCCGCATGGCCGAGTTGGACTCCAAAGGTGACCGCAGGCGCGACGACTTTTGCATAGCGAATAACGTCTGCCATGGCGCGGGTAGCGTCATCCGAATAGAGGCCAACGCAGCCGTGACTAATCCGGCCGATGCGTTCCACGCCGGTCGCTTCGATGACGACCATCCCAGGGCTCGCGGTGGCTACCCCGGTCAGATGGACCAAGTGCCAATCCGACATGACACCGTCATTGGCGCTGTATTGACACATCGGTGCCACCACAATGCGATTCGCAATCGTCAACGGGCCGATGGTGAGTGGTGTAAATAACTGTGCGGTCATGCGCTTCTCCTTTGGTAGTACCCGTTGGATTATACGTCGTCCAAACAATGCTGTCCCAGCCGTATAATGACGTATCACCCTATGAGCAACGCCCATGTCCACGGAGCATTCGTTCTTCGATAGCCACGCACATCTGAACAACGAGCAATTCGCCGCTGACCGTGGCGACGTCGTCAGCCGCATGCGGGCGGCTGGGGTGACGCGTGTCTGCGAAATCGGGTACGACCTCGTCTCTTCGCAGTCTGCAATCAACAGCGCGGAGGCCAACGACGGGTGTTGGGCAGTCATCGGGGTGCAACCCAATCATCCAGAGGTCGCCAACGACCCACACTGGCTCGACCAGCTGGGTGCACTTGCGGTCCATCCAAAAGTCGTCGCAATCGGTGAAATCGGCTTTGACCATCATTATGCGATTGCGCCGGTAGC
>CANHPK010000107.1 GCA_947462525.1 Roseiflexaceae bacterium
CGTTTGTCATGGTTTTGCAATTACTGTGCATGTTTGACAGTCAGCCTGTGCATCTCGTACAATGCATCACATGCGGGAGTGGCGTAGTGGTAACGTAGGAGCCTTCCAAGCTCATGTCGAGAGTTCGATTCTCTCCTCCCGTACCAATTGATTGTCTGTTTTCTTGGGTTTGATTGAAGATGCACCAATTGCCGTACTCTGTATGAGTGGCCGTTGGTGCATTGTTCATTGCGTGACGCTACGCGTGCGTACAAGCGCAGTCGGGCCATATCATCCCCCGATCGATTGGTATGCTGACCGTCATTTATTACTGTGCAATGCGTCGTTCCCGCACAACGATACGTTCCTGCGACAGAGTCACCGGTGACCTACCGCGTGATGGACGCAGATCATCGTGCCTGTCAATGCTCCTTTTAGTGAAAATAAATAAATAAAACAAATAAGCGAATGTTTTTTTGTAGAAAAAAATGATACAATTACGTTACATTAATTTGACTATTAAGAAATGCGCATACTATGCAACCGACCACACTCCGCACGCGTGCCCTTTCGATCTTGATGGTATGTGTGCTGTGTGCACTCGTCTTGGGGCGGACCGAATCCCCAACAACCAACCCTGAGCCTGGGTTGGTCCGACGGACACTCCCAGCAGTCGCAGAGCCGACGTATGCCTGTGCAGGCCAGACCATGACGCTGTCGGAGATCGCCGTCGAGCGTACTATTTCGGTTGCCGATGTCAACGATATTGTGCGGTATTACGGGATCACGCCTGCGGTCTTTTGTACGATCCCAGCAGACAGCATCACCAGTGCCATCGCAGTCATCGCCGAAAAGCGGGCAAAGGGTCAGCCCATCGAAAACCCCACGACCTTGCGTGATCGTGACGGACTGAGCATTGTCGAAAAGCGGATTCAAAATAAACGGGCAGCGCAAAAAGACATCACCAACCGTGACTACGAAGCATCATTGGCCAGCGGTGACATGAGCGGCGTCAAACCGGATACGCTCTGGACGTTATTGCGCGAGGTGTCGGACACGGGCGTTATCACAGCAGACGGATTGATGACGGGTAAGCGGCAGGCGGATGTGTTGCGGAGTCGCACCCAAGGGCGTGCTGCCGGGGTGAACAATCTGAGTTGGACGAGCATTGGGCCGGGCAATGTCGGTGGCCGTATCCGCGCGATGGTCATCGACCCGGTCGACCCGCTCATCATGTATGTGGGTGGCGTGACCGGTGGGATGTGGAAAACCACTAACGGCGGCGCGTCGTGGTTCGCTTTATCGGATTTCATGGCGAATCTCGCCATCCACTCGCTGGTGATGGACCCAGCTGACCGCACCATTCTGTATGCGGGTACCGGCGAAGAGTTCCGTGGCGCCGGTGTGTTCAAATCGACCGATTCGGGTGCGACATGGGCCCAAATCGCAAGCACGGCGACCAGTGACTTTTATTATGTCCGGCGCATGGTGATTGCACGGCCTGCGGGTGTGAGTACGTTGATCGCAGCAACTGACACGGGGCTGTTTGTGTCGACCAACGCTGGCGTCAGCTGGACCAAACGCATCACCGGCAGCCTGATGGATGTCGAAGTCGATCCCAACAATCAATCGAATCTGAGTGCCAGCGGGTATGGCTCGCTGGCCTACTCGACCAATGGTGGCACGAGCTGGACAATAACGACACCATTCGGCGGTACGGGGCGTGTCGAATTGGCGTACGCGACATCGACGAGCGGGACGCTGTATGCATCGGTCAACAACAACGATGGGGAACTCTGGAAGAGCACCAACGGTGGTGTCGCCTGGACCAAGAAAATCGCCGCGTCGTTGGCGCAGGGTGATTACGATAATACGATCTGGGTTGATCCAACCAATGCGAACGCGGTAGTCTGGGGTGGCGTCGATTTGTACAAGACCACCGACGGTGGCACCACCAAGGCACAATATAGCGAATGGTGGCGTTGGCCATTGTCGCCGCATGCCGATAATCATTTGATCGTTGCGCACCCGTCGTTCAATGGGACGACCAACAAAACGATTTTTGTGGCGAATGACGGTGGTGTTTGGAAGGCAGCGGACTATTCGACGGCAACGTCCACGAGTGGCTGGCAAGAGCTCAACAATACCCTTGGCATCACCCAGTTCTATGCGGGTGTTGGGAGCGCTGTGGTGGGGCGCATCACCGGTGGGACCCAGGACAACGGCACCCAAGAATTCAACAAACTCACCGGATCTGAATCATGGCGAATGACGACCAGCGGCGACGGTGGGTTTTCTGCGGCTGACGACACCTATTGGTATGGAGAATACGTCTACCTGCAAAGTCTGTGTCGCGCGACCTGGGATGGCAGCTGTACCAGCATCAATGGATCACGCAATGTCTATGATGCCGCGACCGGCTGGACCACCGTCTGGAAGGGTGCGCCATACGAAATCAGCGACGCCAAAAACGAAGCGGCAAACTTCATCGCGCCGTTCATCCTCGACCCCAACAACACCAGCACCATGATTGCCGGCGGCAGATCGGTCTGGCGCACCGCCAACGTGCGGGAACCCCTCACCAATACGACCGGTCCGACTTGGAAGGCTATCAAGTCTGCTGTTGCCTGTGCCGATGCATATGCGTGTTATATCAGCAACATCAGTGCGCTCGCCGTGCAACCCAGTAACTCCGATGTCATCTATGTGGGGACCAATGGCGACGGCTCTGCGACGTATCAAAGCAAACTCTACAAAACATCCAATGCAACCGCTACCACACCGACGTGGACCCTGATCGATACCGGACTGCCCGATCGGACCATTACCCGTATCGTGGTCGACCCGATCACGACTACGACGGTGTATGCAGTATTTGGTGGGTACAACAGTGGCAATGTGTGGCGTTCGACCAACGGCGGTACGAGCTGGGCGATCCGCGATGGCTCTGTTTCGTTGAATCTGCCCGATGTGCCGGTGTATAGCATGGCGATCCACCCGACCAACAGCAATTGGCTCTATGTGGGCACGGCGCTGGGGGTGTTCACCAGTGAAGACGCCGGTGTCACTTGGCAAGCATCCAACGACGGACCGGTCAACACGGCGGTCTATGACTTGCAGTGGATGGGTACCAAGCTGATTGCCGCAACCCACGGTCGCGGCATGTTTACGGCAAATGTCGGTGCACCGACGTTGGACACGGTCCGTGGGACGGTGGTCAACGCCACGACTATCGACTTTGTTGCGGTGTTCAGCGAGAATGTCACCGGTGTCGATACCGCAGATTTTGCAGCCATGGGAACCGGCACGGCTACTGGTACGGTCAGCAGTGTGACGGGGAGTGGAGACACCTATACCGTGCGGGTGACCGTCGCGGGCAGTGGATCGATTGTCCTTTCGGTGCGTGCGACTGCGACCATATCAGACAGACTCGGCACCGCAATGACAAATGTCGCTGCCAGCGACGCGCAGGCGTGTGCCGAACAGGGCGGCTGGGTGTGTCCGTTGTATGTGACATCGGCGAGCGACAGCGGGCCGGGTACGTTACGCACGGTTATGAGTGGTGCAGCGAGTGGGAGCGTCATCGCCTTTGCGAGTACGCTCGAGGGGCAGACGTTAACGTTGGCTTCGGTCATCACCGTGGCCAAACCGATCACGATCGATGGTGGGATGAATACGACATCTATCACCGTGAGTGGCGGGAATGCGACAGGCTTGTTTCGTGTCTCATCTGGTGGGAATCTGACGGTGCGGCGTATCAACCTGACCGGTGGAGTCGCACTCGTTGGCGGGGCGGTCTCCGTTGATGCCGGCGGTACGTTGGCTGTTGATCGCAGTGCTGTATACGCTAATTCTGCGTGGTTTGGTGGTGGGCTGTATATCAACGGAACTGCTTCGATAAGCAATAGTACGTTGTACCTCAATGACACATTCCAAGGTGGCTTACATCGTGATGATACCGGCGATGGTGCAGCGATATACACGGAACCAGCATCCTCCCTGACGATCCTCAACAGTACCATTGCATATAACAACACAGGGTATATGGCTGTCTCGATGCAGGGGACGTCAACAATTCGCAATACCATCATGTCGAATTCACTCAACACAGCCGCGACACGCGTCGGCATTTACGACTGTTATTCGTGGGGCGCATTGACGATTGCCAATTCGGCAGACCAGTCTGGCATGTGTTCGTCGACCTACAATGGTGATCCGGGCCTTGGTGCACTTGCACTCAACGGCGGTGGGACGCGCTCGTATAGCATTGCTATTTCGTCAGCGGCGAAAGCGGCCTATCATAATGGCGATAATGCGATTTGTGCAGCCAGCCCGGTCAATGGAATTGACCAACGTGGCGTATTGCGGACCGCACCGTGTGATATCGGCTCGTACGAATACGACGACCCACCGGCGACGGCGACACCGACGGCAACCCAGACGTTCACTGCTACGGCGACAGCGTCGAACACCGCAACATCCACCCCGACATACACCTATACTGCAACGGCGACGCATACGGCGACGTATACCCCATCGCTGACGGCCACTCCGACGGCATCCCACACGGCGACATACACGGCGTCCAAAACCGCCACTCCGACGGCATCACACACGGCGACGCACACACCCACCATGACCGCGTCGAAGACCCCCACCAACACTGCGATGAACACAGCTACGGTGACTGCGTCAAATACGCCAACCTATACCGCGACGAACACAGCTACGGCGACTGCATCAAACACTGCAACCAACACTGCGTCGAACACAGCTACGGTGACAGCATCGAAAACTGCAACCCTGACTGCATCGAACACAAAGACCTCCACACCGGCAGAGACAGCGACGTCCAGCGCTACCGTTACATCATCCAAAACTGCGACGGCCACTGCATCCAGTACACCGACGTTCACCGCATCCAAAACGGCAACCTCTACCGCTTCAAATACTGCGACACGGTCGAGCACACGCACACAGACGGCAACGAACACCCGTACTGCAACCAAAACGGCGACACGTACGAGCACGAGCACATTAACCAAGACTCCAACGAAGACTGCGTCGCAGACCCGAACCAAGACTGCCACACCGACGCGGACGAATACGCGGACTCTCACCCCGACCAAGACACGTACCGCGACGCGGACCATGACCCCATCGAAGTCACCCATCCCGACACGGACTGGAGTGGTGCTGCGATAGAATCTTACCGCACGCGATTGTACCAACCCCCCGTAGGAAATTTCCTGCGGGGGGTTCTGCATCCTGCGCGATAGGCAAACAATGATCGTGTCGCGTGTGCTGTGGGTTACATTGCAGGCTTAGAGCAACGAGACGGCTCTGCGGGGCTTGTTGATGCTTGTGATGTAGGCTGTCATGATGGTTTGGAAGCTGACGTTCATGTCGATCGGCAAACCAAATGCACCGGACTCTTCGAGGGTCGCAAAACCATGCACAATGCTGCGGAAGCCACGCAACACATGGGTCCGATCTGCCCCTGACAACTCAAATGGAATAAGGATGCGTTCGAGCAGTTCCATCAGCGATCGGTTGGCTTGGACTAATTCGGGGTTCGGTTGGCTTTGGGGGTGGAGGGTAGCGGCGTAGATGCCCGGATTGAGGATGATGAAGCTCCGATATGCCTCGGCGATCGCCAGCAACGCATCGGCCCCGCCGCGGCCGATGGCGGCGTCTTGGCAGCGCAAGAAAAGCGCCTGAGCGCCGTATCCTGCCAGCGCTGCCTGGAGCGCATCGAGCCCATCGACGTGATTGTAGAGCGATGGAATCTTGATGCCCAGCTTGGCGGCGATGGGCGCCAACGTCAACGCAGCAAAGCCGTAGGTGTTGACATGCCGGGCGGCTGCTTCGACGACGAGTGTACGGGTGACGCGTTGCTTGGCCATGACACGCTCGCTATAAGAAAACTAATGACTTTTGATTTTATACGAAAAATGTAAGTTTGTTGGCGGCGAGCTACTAGGTGGTCGATGGGCGAGTTGTAACTCGCCCATGATATGCTACGCTCATCGCTAAACGACACGTTAGAGCGAATTCTGCCCGAACGAACTGACAACCTGCCGCCTGGCTAGAACCAGCGAATCCCGCGTGCCATAGCCGGTGCCGCCAC
>CANHPK010000108.1 GCA_947462525.1 Roseiflexaceae bacterium
CCCCATCACGGCGGCATCGCCGCGACGCCGCACTGCCACGTCGACCTGCTCCCCGCCCCACCCACGCTCAACGACGAAGGCGCGCTCGTCGAACGGTTCTGTACTGCCCTCGATGCGCATGCCAGTGGGCAACCCACCCATGTCCTCGTCTATGCCCAAGACGATTGGAGCACCCTGTGCGCGGCCATCAACCGCCACCTCGACCGCAGCCCGACCATCCGTACCTGGGCCGACATCCTAATGCAGGTACGTGCCGTCACCGCGCCGTCACACACGGTACTCGCCACCGAACTCCAGCACACCAATAGCTTCAGTCAACCGGTCAGCACACTGGTGACGGCGGCGCGACAGTATGGATTCGACTGGGTCACCCCGCACGACGACTTCCCGCGCCTGTTTCATGCCCAGCTGTTCGATCAGACGATTCCGCGTACCGGGCACGGGGCGTCGCTCGTCTTGCGTGCCCGTGTACACGGCGCTGTGCCGAGCGAATACTGCGCCGCCGCATGGGATGTGCTCCCCGCACCAGATGTCGCACACGACGCATACGCCCCCTATCGGGCGGTCACGGCTGCCGTACTGCGCCGCTTCCTGATGCACCGTATCGCAGCGTTGGTGCATCTCGCGACCAAGGCCGGCAGGTGGCACAACCGCGCCACTATCCCCGTACCTCCGGCCGCCAGCGGGGCAGCGCCATCCTTTGTGACGGCACTCGCCGAGAGTCTGACCCTCGAACGTGCCGCTACCCTGCGTGCCTGGTACGAGGCGCATCGCCCACACCCCGCCGCCCGCGTGCGCCAAGGCACAACACTGATTGCGCACTACGACGACGCACTGCAACAACCTGCGATGGCCGAGCGCATCGAGGCGTACAGGAGCTCCGGCACCAAAACGCTCACCCAGTGCACCTTCACCCTCCGCCTCGCGACCGCTACCGACCTGCCGCCGCTGCTCACCCAACGCGCACTGACCAGTCTGCTCAGCATCGGGACCGCAGTCATCATCGCCCCGTTTCCCACCCAGGCACTCATTCCCCTGCACCCACATGCACTGTCACGGAACGCCATGCGCGCCACCGTCCATGCCGTCGATACGCTCCCCGACGGCAGTATCACCCTTACCCTTCAACCCAGTTATAGTCCGCACCGGCCACCCCATAGCGAACGCGGCGATTCGTTTATCCCCGTCGACGGTGCACCCTACACCATCGATTCCAGCCCCGACAATCCCCCCGGCTTGTACACGGCCAATGCAGTCGAGCGCCTCGCCGCCGACCCTGCTGCCAACACCCTCGCACAGCTGCTCCACACGCCCCCTGCGCTGCGCGACGCACCGCTCGCCGCAGGGCTCCGTGCATATGTCGCTGCCTGCGAGGCATCCGCGGTCGCGACCTTTGGAACGGCAGCACACGCCTATATCTGTGCCCATGCCGCCACGCCATTGCTCCTCGTCCAGGGACCGCCGGGCACCGGCAAGACCTTCACCACCGCCCACGCCATCCTCGCTCGGCTCACCGCGGCCATCAGCGCCGGCACCCCGTTGCGCATCGCGGTGACCGCACAAACCCATGCCGCGGTCGACGCACTGATGGGCACCCTCTCCGCCGTCATCGGGTCACTGCACGCGCAGCACCACCCCGACGCGGCGTTGCTCGCGCAGATCCGCCTCTTCCGCTATCGCCCCAACGCACACACACCGCCACTTGCGCAGGTCATCGGGATGGATGCCAAAGCCGCAACCGTCCGGGCCATCGCCACCACTCCCTGGTGCGTCGTCGCAGCCACACCTACGCCCGTATCGGCACTGCTCACACCCCAGCAACCCTGGTGTGATGTGCTTTTCCTCGATGAGAGCTCCCAACTCGCCCTACCGCTCGCTCTCGCAGCGGCGACCGTCCTCACCCCCACGGGTTCGGTCGTTGTCATCGGCGATCCCCGCCAGATGCCCGCCATTGTCAGTCACGACTGGGCGCACGAGCCGCACCGTCAGTTCCGTCAGTACCCCGTCGCCCAGTCGCTCTACGACTATATCGAGGCCAATCCGCCCGGCGGCGTCCCCGTCCCGGTCGTCCGCCTCGACGAATCACGCCGGGTCCCCCAAGAAGTCGCCGCCTTCCTCCAGTCGGTCATCTACCATCGCGACGGGATCACCTACCATTCCACCATCCGCGACCGATTGCAGGCCATCATGACCTTCGATCCGCTCCTGCGGGCAATCCTCGACCCCGCCGCTGCCATGGTCCTGATTACCCACGACGAAGACCGTAGCCACACCCGCAACCCCTTCGAGGTCGCGCTGGTCACCCACGTGCTCCAGCTCCTCATCGCTCACGGGCTTGATGGGCACACCGGCTACGGGGTCGTCGTCCCCCACCGCATGCAACGGGCGGCAATCGCAGACGCCATCCGACCCCTGCTCCCTCCCGCACCGGCGACGCTCCTCAACACGGTCACGAGTGTCCCTGGCATCGACACGGTCGAGCGCTTCCAAGGCAGTCAACGCAGCGTCATGCTGGTCAGCGCCACCGAGTCGCACCCCGCCACCCTCGCCCGCAACGAGACCTTTCTCTACGACATCCGTCGCCTCAACGTCGCCCTCTCACGCGCCCAGCGCAAGGTCATCGTCATCGCCGCCCAGACCGTGTTTGCGCACAGCCCACAAACACCCGAGATCCAACAACAGCCACCCATCTGGCAGCACTACGCCCAATGGTGTAATCACCCCGTCTATGACGGGGTGTTCGACGGCGTCGGGGTACATGTCTCGGTGTATCGTCCCGCAGAGTGAGAAAGCCGGCGTTCCGCCGGTCATCGGCGAATGCCCCCGCAGCACCGCATGCGTCGCGCCCCTGCCGGCCGGGCCAGGCTGCCGCGTCTGCACTGCGGTCCGACAGCATCGGTGGTACGGGGGTTTTGGGCATGCAAAACCGGCAGGGCGTGCGCCCTGCCGGTTTGTGGTCGGTCCGCTTGGCTATTCGTGTCGCAATGCCTGGATGGGGTTCAACCGTGCCGCATTCCGCGCCGGCCATATCCCAAAGAACAACCCCGTCGCCAGCGACACCGTCAGCGAGATGACCACCGATGAGAGGGTCACCGGCGCCTCGAAAATCTTGGTTATCGTCAAAATAATCGGCAAAATACTCCCGACAATCACGCCGGTAATCCCGCCCAACATACTCAGCACCATCGCCTCGATCATGAACTGCAACAAAATATCTTTGCTCTGTGCGCCCACCGCCCGCCGCAAGCCAATCTCGCGCGTCCGTTCGGTGACACTCACCAACATGATATTCATGATGCCGATGCCGCCCACGACCAACGAAATACCCGCCACTGCCGCCAAGAACGTCGTCAACAACGACGTCACCTGCGTCAACGACGTCAAGAACGACGCCTGGTTCAGCACCTGGAAGTCGTCATCCGTACCGTCTGCGTTGAGTTTGCGGGCATCGCGCAAGGCCATCTTGAGGCGCTCTTCCACAAATGGAATATCCTCGGTGTTTTTGACTGCCACCGTGATATTGCTGACCCGCAGTTCGCCGCTCGTCGAACGCCCCGCAAACAAGCGCGATTGCGCCAGCGTGATGGGGACAAGCGCCTGATCATCCACCGACCCAAACGGGTTGCCGCCCTTGGCTTCCATCACCCCAACGACACGCACGTTCATGCTGTTGATGCGGATCGATTCGCCCACGGCTTCGCCGCTCCCGAACAAGAACGTCTTCAGGTTCGACCCCAATACCACTACTTGCGAGGCGCTCTGCACGTTCCCTTCCGTAAAGAACGATCCGGATGCCATCACGATAGTATTGACATCTTTGTACTCTGCCGTCGTTCCCAGCACTTGACCGGATTTCTCCGCAGCAGCAGCCGACAAGGTCGCTTGGTTGGTGAAGTTCGGCACAGGCCCATTAATCGGCAACTTCAACACGCGTATGGTTTTCACGTCGGTCATGGTCAATGGCTGCACACCAATCTGCCCCGGTGGCCCACCCCGATTGGGTCGACCCGGCAAAATGGTCAAATTGTTTGTCCCCAACGACGAAAACTGATTGGTAATGGCATTGCTCGCGCCGTTCCCCAGTGTCATCAGCGACACCACCGAGGCGACACCGATAATCACGCCGAGCATCGTCAAAAACGTCCGTAGCTTGTTTGCCATCAGACTATCCATCGACACTCTGAGCAATTCCCCGTACTCCAGGCCATTGCTCTTCGATTCGGTGACAGGGGCGAGGATCTGTCGCTTGCTGTTATTCAACGCCATGGTGTGCCTCGTTCTTGCGGTCATGCAACACCACGCCGTCACGGATGGTGACGATGCGGTCCGCATAGGCAGCGATATCTGCCTCGTGGGTCACAATAATAATGGTCAATCCCTGGTCTCGATTGAGTTGTTGCAGGGTCAACATAATTTCTTCGCTGGTGGTGCTGTCGAGGGCCCCCGTCGGTTCATCTGCCAAGATGACCGATGGGCTGCCAGCCAATGCCCGGGCAATAGCGACCCGTTGTTGCTGACCGCCCGAGAGTTCATTAGGGCGGTGATCGAGGCGGTTGCCCATCCCCACCAATTCGAGCGCCACCGTTGCGCGACGCTTGCGTTCTGCCGCCGGGATGCCACGGTAGACCATGGGCATCTCGACATTGGCCAACGCCGTCTGCCGCGGCAACAACATGTACTGCTGGAACACAAAGCCCAGTTTGCGTGCCCGTACCGCCGACAAGTCATTGTCGTTCAGGCTGGCCACTTCGATACCATCGAGTTGGTACCGTCCGGCCGTGGGGGTATCCAAGCAGCCGATCATGTTCATCAACGTGCTCTTGCCGCTCCCGCTGGGTCCCATGATGGCCACAAACTCGCCCGAGTTGATGGTCACATTGACCCCGCGCAAGGCATGGACTTCGAATTCACCCATGGTATAGACCTTGGTCATACCTTCGATGGTAATCATCGCTGTCATGGATGGTTCCTTTATGGTCGGCCGAAGCCGGTCGAAGCGGCGGATCGTGACGTAGGAGTCGACACAATCAACTGGCCTTCGGTCAGCCCCGTCAACACTTCGGTCTGCACACCGTCGCTCAGGCCAATAGTGATATCGATTTCTTTGGTGCTGCCATCCTCGTTGTAGACTTGGACAACGCGGCCGGTCCCCTTGGGCAAGATCGCCGAGTTGGGGATCAACAATACATTGTCGCGCTTGGCCGTGACCATTTCGACCGTTGCAGTCATTCCAATCAAAACGCGTGGGTCATCATCCGTAAAGTCCACCCGTGCGCTATACGTCACCACACCGCTGCTACTCTCGGCGGCTGGGGCGATGCTTGTCACCGTCCCAATACTCTTCCAATCCGGGATAGCATCAACCAAAATCGACGCTTCTTGGTTCAGTTTGACATTGACGATATCCGTCTCGCCCAACTTCAAATCGATGTGCAACGGCGTTCGATCAATAATTCCAATCGACGTACCGGTCGACAGCTGGCCTGCAACGGCATTGACTGCACTGATGTAGCCATCGTACGGCGCAATGATTTTGCCGTTTTCGACCTTCAAAAGCGCTTGGTTATAGCTGGCCTCTGCCTGTGTGACGGCAGCCTGTTGCATCAAAATGTCGGTTTGTGTCCCTGGTGCGACGATTTTGTCGAGGTTGGTTCGGGCCTGTTCGAGGGACGCTTTGTTCTGTTCGACCGTCGCTTCCGCAGCCGCGACATCGCTCGCCGTCGGGTTCTGCAAGGTCGTCAGCTGCAATTCAGCGTCCTTGAGGGTCGCTTCTGCCTGGCTCACATTGGCCACTTCCGCAGCTTTGGCGTTATCCAGCGTCACTTGCGCCGAGGTAACGTTTTGTTCTGCGGTGTGCAAGTTCGATTCGGCAACGATAAATGCATCGCGGTAATTGTTTTTGGAAACGTCGCTGATTGTACCCCGGGCACCATTAGGGTCTTTGTCGTTTTTCAGGACATAGTCCCAGTTATAACGTGCGACATTGAACTTCGACTGCGCCTGGATCAAACTCTCGCTCGCCTTGGTCAAATCGATTTCGGCTTTGCTTTTGGTCGCCGACCCACTGTCACGGGTGGTTTGCAGATTCGTCCGTGCCTGCTCG
>CANHPK010000109.1 GCA_947462525.1 Roseiflexaceae bacterium
GATACACCCATGACCCTCGCCGAAACCGCCAGTATCTTCTGCGAGACCCTCGCCCAAAACGCCGCACTCGCCCACGCCGATGCCAACGGCAAAATCGAAATCCTCGAGTCGTCGCTCCAACGATCCACCCAGGTCGTCGTCGATATCACCAGCCGCTACCTGTTCGAATCGCGCGTGTTCGAACAGCGCCAGCACCGTGAACTCTCGGCCGACGAACTCTGCGCGCTGATGCTCCAAGCCCAGCGCGAGACATACGGCGACGGCCTCGCCGAAGCGACACTGCACCCCTACATGTGGGCTGTCAAAGGACACTACTACAGCACCGGTCGGTCGTTCTACAACTACCCGTATATGTTCGGCCAGCTCTTCGGGCAGGGCTTGTATGCGCTCTACCTCGACAACCCGAGCGCATTCACGAGTCGCTACGATGCGCTCCTGAGCAGCACCGGGACCGCAGACGCTGCCACCCTGGCGCGTACAATGGGCATTGACATCACGCAACGCACCTTCTGGGAGGGCAGCTTAGCAGTGATCGCCGAAGAAGTCCGCCAGTTCGAGGCCGTCATCGACGCATAACCGACGCATATTCGGTATTCTGCGTGGACATTACCGTTCACACTCGAGGGTGCTGATGTATATCAGCACCCTCGATGATGGTCTGTGCGCTGTGTGGGCACCTGACTGCCAAATCCTCAGCGGTCCCAGCCCATTACCCGCCATTCACCGATTTGGGCCAACAGCCGCAAGCGCCAGCGGATCGGCAAATCCGCCGCCATCCGTTCGAGCATGGTCACCCCGACGACCCGGCCCCCCGCAGCCAATGCACCAGCCCACGTAAAGCGCAGATAGTCTGCGATCCAATCAACCGTGCGGAGGCGCAGGACCCGTCCCGCGATCCCCACGATCGGCAGATACGCAAAAAACATCCCCAAAATCATTTTGTGATAATCGCTCCAGCGCATCTCATCGCGGAAGAAGCGGGTCGCGAAGGCCGTCCCGTGGCGCTCGAGTACACCCATGAAATGATGCTGGAGCGTGTTGACGTCAGCATCGGTTTGTCCCCAGGGCTGCATGAATCGACTAAACACCCAATTGAGCGAGACATTCACCTGGAATGGGGTAACCAACGCCAATGCGTCCGTTTGTTCGAGCCCCGCCCGCAACACGGTGTCGAGCATGCCCGTTGTACGGCGCAGATTGCGGACATGCGAGCCGAACCCGCAGAACGTCAGCGGCGATTGTTGCCCCGCCGCATCACCGATGGGCAAGACGCCACGGAGCAACGGTGCTTCGGTCCGCTGCAACGAATGCCGCGCCGGGATATACCCGTACACCGGTTTGTGATGATGCACTGCGCCGTTGCTCGGTTTGTAGGTCTCGAGCAGCGAAAAATACTCTTCGAACAGCTCGAGCAACGTCGGCGACGGCCGACCGAGAGCCTTGCCGGGGATAAGCGTGTCGTAATAAAAAAGATAAACCGTCAGTTCATGACCACGACCAGGGAACCCCTCCCACATGTACTGTTGGGTGCGCTGTGCGTCACTCACCGTCAACAGGATGTCGCCCACGGTGCGATCGTGCAACGCCGGCGCGTCGCCTTCGACAAAGCCACTCGCGACAGTGCCAACCGTCGGGCAGACACCGGCGTATGGTCGCCCCCCAAAGCGTTGCAACGAAAGCGGACTGGTAGTGCCCATTCCGTCGATGACCACACGCGCACCGAATGTTTGGATGGTGTTCGCTGCCGTGCGTACCCGCACCAGGACTTGCTGGTTCACATCAGTCGACACAGAGACCGCATCGAGGGTACAAAAATCAACAATGTCGGCACCAACAGCCGCCAACTTGGCACGTGTCATGGCTAGTAATGCGCCGGCGTCGAGGGCAATATTGAGGACTTCCGGCAAATGCAACGTGACGTGCTCGTTGTCGCGGTGAAAGCGTACGAGTCCGTCGCGATACTCGTTCATGATGACCTGATCAAGCTCTGCCCAAGTCCACCCACCGCCATCGACGAGTGCCTGCAACTCGCTCCGCGAGATGTTCCACTCACGGTGTACACAGCCGACTTCGGTACGATCAAAAATCAATACGCGCCAGCCACGCCGTGCCATTTCGTAGGCATGCAACAGACCGAGTCCAGAGCCTGCGTAGACCAAATCGCCCTGCCAAGACACCGACCGGGCAGACTGTGTGTACTCCGCGTCCGATACCACGTTCCAGAGCTGCGGCACGGGGAGTTGCTCGCCCGATGCAACCCGTGCGCGAATTCCCTCCCAGACGGCATCCATCTGCAGGATCCGCGCGACGTGATCGTCGGCACCCATCCGGTCAAATGCAGCCGCGGTCATTGGGTAGCGGGTACGATCAATAGCCATGCTGCACCTCCCTTTCGTGGGGTGTTTAGACGAAGTGGCCGTCGCGGTGGATAATCTGCCCATCGGCAGTGACCACTCCGCCCTGACGCAGGTCACAAATCATATCCCAGTGGAGCGCCGACTGATTGCTACAGCCTGTCTCGGGGTATGCTGCACCCAATGCGAGGTGCACGGTGCCGCCGATTTTCTCGTCGAACAAAATCTGACGCGAGAATTTCTGGATCCCGTAATTCGTCCCAAAGGCGACTTCGCCCAAGCGACGTGCCCCCTCGTCCATCCCCAACAACGAATCCAACAGCTCTTGTCCTTTGTCGGCTGTTGCCTTGACGACCTTGCCGTCGGCAAATTCAAGCCGAATACCTGACACTTCACGCCCCATATAGATTGCGGGGAAGCTGTAGGTGATATATCCATGTGTTTTCTGTTCTTCGGGGCCGGTAAAGACTTCGCCATCGGGGAAGTTGCGGTCACCGGCGCAGTTGACCCAGCTCCGCCCTTTCACATAGTAGTGAAGATCTGTCCCTGGGGCAACGATATGGATGTGTTCTGCAGCCGATAGGCGTTGAATGTGGCGCTCTTGATCGGCGCGCTGTGCTTGCCATGCTGCAACGGGATCTGCCTGGTCGAGTTTGCCAGCAGCAAAAACAAAGTCGGCGTAGTCGTTCAGCGACATCTCGGCCTCTTGGGCCAGGGCGTTGGTGGGGAACAGCGTCAAGCACCACCGCATCTGATCGAGTGCCGTGCGCTCCATCAGACGCTTCGACATTGGGCTCATGGCAGCACGGCGGGCGGCCATTTTGGCAGTGTCGACACCACTCAGGCTACGGGTGTTTTCGTCGGCAATGATGTACATGTCGCGGTCGATTGCTTCGACTTCATCGCGGGTAACCTGCGGCACGTAGCCGAGCTGATCATCGTTGGCATGCTGAAAAAAGATTTCGTCGAGACCGTCGAGCGACAAGCGCAACAACGGGTGTGCACCGGCTTTGACCGTCTCGCGGTAGAGTGCACGGATCAATGGAGTCGCACTCACAGGCCCACGCAGGCGCAGCAATTGGCCGGCCTGGACATTGAGTGAATAGCGAATCAATACCTCGGCGAGTCGATCAATGCGTGGGTCATGCATGGTGTCTATCCTTTTCTCTTGAAAAATCGCAACCGGGCGAATCGCGTTACGGCGCTTCTTTTAGAGCCATCATACACCCCATACGCAGCTCGAGTTCGTCATGGGTGGACAGTATTTGCACGTCTGGAGTGGGCTGCGGGGCAGATGCACGGCGTAGTTCACGACCGACAAATGCAACCCCGAGGGCGTCGAGCACGTCGCGATCTGCAGAGTCGTATCGCATCGGTGTACTGCCACTCGTGCGCAGGGATTCACGTTCGGTTGTGCTGTAGCCGACGGTATTCATGAGTGCCACATCGATAGCCCCACGTCCGAGGGCCCGGGCGATGCGTGCGACGTAGTCCACCGCTCGGTACGCATCGGTTTGACCGGGGATGGTGGTCAATCCGGCGATGCACACAACCCGACCACGGATGGATTTGAGGGTCTCGCTGATGCCCTCGGGGAGCAGACACGGCAGCACCGCGCTATACAGGGCACCCGGCGCAATGACCACCGCGTCGGCGGTTTTGAGTGCGTGGATGACAGCCGGGTTGGCAGTGACCGGTGGGTCGAGACTGACCTGCTGGACTGCCCCGGTGTGTGCCCGGCCGAAGTAGCTCGTGCTCCGTTCGGGGGCGGTACCATCACCGCGTACCAACACATCGTGGACAGCCTCGGTCGCCATGAGGACGTCGATATCGCAATGGACCGTGGTCCGTAACCGTTGCATCGCATCGCTGAGGGAGCCGCCGGCGAGTGCATGTGCCATGGTATCGAACACAGCAAACGGCACATTGTCGTAGGGTGTGCCAAACGGCGGGAACACCTGCTGCATGAGCCGGCTCGCTGCTGCATCGGTGCCAAACTGTTGGATAATCTGCAGCGCCATCCCAGCTCCTGGGAACGGACCCATGCGCCGTATCAACGCATCTATCCCGGTGTCGTTGCTACTCGGCACGACCACAGTCAACCGTTTGACCAATGGGCGCACAGCGCGAATGGTATTGATGAGGCCTCGGCCTGCGCCCATGATTACCATATGCATCAGCGTCCCTCTTCCTACTCGATACTACCCAAAGATATCGTCATCTGGATCACCACGGTCCTGACTGGTCACCGCAAAAACATGCTGCAAAATTGCTACCTGCGCGGCCGTCAAGGTCACGTTGCGCCGTCCCATCACTTTGCGTGCGACGTCTATCATGCGATCAATGCGGAACTCGCGGAAGCGCTCGCCACCCCAGGTGAATGCCGGGATGGTCTTGGGTGCAAAGTGCGTGCCAAAGATGTTTGATGCGGTAGCCACCACGGATCCACCATTGAGATGGACCCCGATGCCCAGTTTGACATGGTCTGCCAAAAAGCACCCTAACTTCAGGCGACCACTGTCGACCTGGCCATACCCATCCAACGTGACTTTGATTGTCCCGTAGGTGTTTTTGAGGTCACTCGTCGTCGTCATTGCACCCACATTCACCCACTCACCGAGGTATGAATGACCGAAAAAACCGTCGTGATGTTTGTTGCTATACCCTTGGACGACGGTATTTTCGATTTCGCCGCCGATGCGACACACCGGCCCAATCGTCGTGCCGCCACGGACACGTGCGCCCGAGATGAGTGCACCGTCGTGGATGGCGACGGGTCCTTGCAGCAGACTAAATGGCTCGACGCGGGCATTACCGATGATAATCACCCCATCGCGTGCATCGAGTGCTACCGGCCCCTCGATCCGCGCCTCACGATGAACCATGATGCGCTCAGGTGCATACATTTGCCAGAGTGCCGCATCGGGGTGTTGGAGCGCCGGTAGATAGGTGTCGCGCTCGAGCAACGTCGCATCGCTCTCAATCATCTCTGCGTTGGCGGCAATGATGTCCCACGGGAAGTTGAGCATGCGTGGGCGCTGGCGGATCACTGTCCCAAACCGGGTGAGTTCTTCGATAGCGAATTGGGCGTTTTGCTCTAGCAGATACGCAAAAACCGCACTTGCTAAGCTCGGCGACAAGCGGGCTGCCACCAACGTCCCACCAGAGCGCGCGGTGTTGTTGTCGTCACTCAACAGGATGGTCCCGATAGGCGCATCCACTATCTGCGCCAGACACCCACAATCGATCAGTCTACTATTGATCAACAATACCGGGCGATTACTGGCCAATACCTGCAACGGCCAGCGCCCCGAGCCATAGACATCGGCCAGATAACTCCGTGTCAACGCCTGTGGCTCCTGCCCGTACAGTCTGTGCAGACGCTCACGCAACGTGTACACCCCGCAGCGAATGTCGGCTGCGGTGCGCGTATACGTCAACGGCAGGAGTGATTGGTAGCCTTCGTCTTCGAACAACAGGATCGTCTGCTCCATGCGCTATCGTCCTCGGCGCAACAACGCCTGAATGGCGGCAGATACCTTGTCCGGATCATGTCGGAGCACACGCACCGTGCGACTCTTACCGGGGTCTTCGAGCGATGCAGTCATCTGCACGACCGCAGTGGCCAAATCTGTTTCGACCACGACAGCCCCCTCGACCACCACATCGCTGCCGGCACCCCGATCGTTGCCTTGCACGATGGTCTCTTCGTATTCTTCGGGGGCAAGATA
>CANHPK010000110.1 GCA_947462525.1 Roseiflexaceae bacterium
CGGTGTCGTCCAAGCGATTGATGCGACCGCAGGGCAATTGGTCGTGGCCGCAGGGCGCATGATCAGCGTTTTGGCGGGGTCGGCGAGCCTCGCACCGACGCTGACCGCGTCGCCCACCCTGACTGCCAGTCTCACACCGACCGCCACCGCGACGGCTACCGCCAGCCGCACCCGCACGCAGTCTGCGACGCCGACCGCTAGCCCGACAGCGCTTGCAGAGAAGGCAAACCGACTCAGTGCAGGTATGCTGCACACCTGTTTGCAGACGCTCGCGGCAGAAGTGAAGTGCTGGGGCGATAGCGGATATGGTCAAACGGGTGTCGGGAGCTTTGTCGATCAGACGACTCCTGCGCTGGTGACAATCGGGAGCAGTGCTGCGGTGCGCCAACTCGCCGGCTCCTCGGATCACCATTGCGTGCGTACGAGCGACGGAGCATTTGCGTGCTGGGGCGATAACTCTTTCGGCGAATTGGGAGACATGACACCTGGGACCACACCGAATACCCCGGTCGCCGCAAGTGTGCTGACACAGATTCGCCACCTGGCCATTGGCTGGCACCACGCCTGTGCAATTACCGTCGACCAGACGGTGATGTGCTGGGGGTTCAATAGCCACGGGCAATTGGGCAATTCGGTGACGACAGATGCGACGGATGCCCAACTTGTTTTCGATGTCAGCGGCGCGACCCAACTGGCTCTCGGGACCACGCATTCGTGTGCATTGTTGGCGACCGGCAAGGTCATGTGCTGGGGCGGCAACAGCTTCGGCCAGCTCGGTCAGGGTGATACCGCTACCTACACCAAAGCTGTGCTCGTGCCAATATCCGGTGTGACCAGCATCAGTGCCTTCAACAGTCACACCTGTGCCGTGACCACGGCCAAAACCGTCTCGTGTTGGGGGGCCAACACCTATGGGCAATCGGGTGGGACGGTGCTGACGAGTAGTGTGACGCGACCGACTGTGGTCAAGCGGAGCAGTGGGACGAGCACGATCGCGCTGGCCAATGTCGCCGGCGTCGAGGTAGGCTACGGGCATAGTTGTGCCTACGACACGAGTGGGGCAGTCTTTTGCTGGGGCGACAACTTTTATGGGCAGCTTGCCAAAGACATCGCGACCGTGTTCACCAGTGCCCTCGCACTCCCCATCAGCGGGGTGACCGTCAGCGGCGAAAAAGTCATCGATGTGGCAACGGGTGAAAAACACAGCTGCGCCCTGCTCTCGACCGGCGCCATCAAATGCTGGGGCAATAACCAGTACGGCCAGCTCGGTACGGGTGTAGTCGGATCAGCGGTGGTCACCACGCCGGTGGCGGTGGTGGGTTTGCCGTGAGGGGGGGTAATGGTACATAGCCGTGGTTTACGGAGTAATGAATCGCTGTCATCGAAATCGATTGTTGATTCTGTAACAAGGTAAGGCTAGAAGCTCCTGGGAGTATGCTAAGGCACACTGTCAGGAGTGTTTCTTTGCCTCAAATCGACTATTCACTGTTAGAATATGACTTACGTAAAAGCAGAAAAGAACGTGTATGAATATCCTCGACATGCAAGGTCACATCATCAACGAGTATGCACAATACACTCGTTCATTCATCGACATAGCAGACGAAAAAATCCAATCTTCGGTCAACGAGCATCTCGACAAAAAGCACTTTTGGCCTGATCCGTTGCTCCAATTTAATCCCGCCTACAAGAGCGCTGGAAGCATCGCCGAACTCATAGACGCAGGTCTGCTCCATCGCGATGCCCAGCATATTTTTACCGGATATTCGCTCTACCAGCATCAGCGCGATGCCATTGCACTGGGTTTGAAGAACCGAGATTTTGTCGTTACCTCAGGTACCGGGTCCGGTAAATCACTTACATATATTGGTTCGATTTTTAATGCACTCTTGCAAAATACCAAGCAAAACGGAGTTGTCGCAGTTATTGTCTACCCTATGAATGCACTCATTAATAGTCAGACAGAAGAATTCAAAAAATACAAAGCAAACTTCGAAAAGACCGGGCGTGAATACAAATTAAAAGTAGGCCAATACACGGGGCAAGAAGACGAAGCAACCCGGGATGAGATGCGTCACAATCCACCGCATATTATCCTGACGAATTACATGATGCTCGAACTGCTGATGTCGCGTCGGAGTGATTTTGATTTGCGCGATGCGATATTCAAGAACTTGAAATATCTGGTCTTCGACGAGATGCATACGTATCGCGGCCGTCAGGGCGCTGACGTGGCGATGCTCATCCGCCGCATCCGCGCAAAGTGCGCACACGAGGTCACCTGCATCGGCACCTCGGCCACCATGGTGTCTGGCGGGACGCCACTCGATCAACGCCGTGCGGTGGCATCTGTTGCACAGACACTTTTCGGCAAACCGTTTGACGCTGACCAAATCGTCCAGGAATCGCTCGAACGCTCCCTCACGCGCCCGACCTACAGTAGCGAAGAGCTCAAAACCGCTTTCGCGGAACCGATCGATATACATGACTCCGCGGACCTGTTGCAACGTCACCCGATTGCGAATTGGCTCGAGAACGACATCGCCCTCGAGGATCGGGATGGGACACTCGTACGGAGGAAGCCGCAGTCTATCACCGCGGTGACCGACGCATTGGCCGCAACGGTGGGCGCTGACACCGAGGCAGCACGCACAGTGCTCGCGCAATTGCTTGCCTGGATGAGCAATGTCAATGCAAAACTGACTGCTGCAGGGCAGCGGTATACACTGTTGCCGTATCGCATTCATCAGTTTTTTGCGCAAACAGGCTCTGTGTACGTCTCCCTCGATCCCGGCGATGCACGGTACGTCACCCTCGAAGCGAATCGCTATCGGCCTGATACAGACACCTCACAACCGCTCTTTCCGACATACTTCAGTCGTACCACAGGTGCGGCGTTCCTCGGTGTCACCCTCACAGACGGCAAACTCGAACCCCGTTCAAATCGAGATACGGCATTGAGCACATCGGATGAACACGAAACCGATGCCGAAATCCGCGATGGATATCTCATCATCGATTACGACCGCTGGAGCGAAGCAGAAAGCAACGAGCTCTTACCTGAAGAGTGGTTCAAACAGACGAAGTCTGGACGCACGCTAAACCCGAATCGGCGCAACCGCGTCCCCCGACAAATCTGGTACGACGCGATGGGGCGGTATAGTTTTGCCTCAGATGCAACGCTCCCCCATATAGGCTGGTATATGCCATTCCCCCTTATGTTTGACCCCAGCAGCGGACAAATCTATCATTACCAGACGCGTGAGTCGAGCAAATTGAGCGAACTCGGCGGCGGAGGCCGGAGCACTGCGACCACCATCACGTCGGTGGCAATCCTCAAACAATTGCAGGCCGGTGGGTACCCACTGCGCGACCAGAAGCTCCTCAGCTTCACCGATAACCGCCAAGACGCAGCCCTCCAGGCCGGCCACTTCAATGATTTTGTCCAGGTCGTCCAGTTGCGGTCTGCAGTCTTTCACGCATTGGAATCTGCGCCGACAGGGACATTGGATGTCAGCGAAATCGGTGCAGCAGTCCGCATCGCACTGGGGCTACCACTTTCGGTCTATGCAGACTACACAGGCAATACCCCGCTCCCGCATATCCGCGAACGATACAACACCAGCTTCGACCAGTATCTGACCTATCGATTATTGCGCGACGCAATGCGAAATTGGAAGGTCGTGCTGCCCAATCTGGAGCAGTCTGGTCTCGTCGTGTATCAATACGCACATTACACTGAAATCTGCCAGGCAGATGCATTTTGGGCCGATATCGCCCCTCTTGCGCATCTGTCGTCCGAGCAACGGCAACGATTCCTCATCCATATCCTCGATTACTTCCGCTTCCAATATGCCTATACAGACAGTCGCTGGTTTGCGGGACTCGAAGCACTCGAAAACAAGCTCAAGTCCGACCTGCTGGCACCATGGCGCTTCGAGCAAGACGAATCCATCGAGCGCCCGACCGCTATTCGCTTCAAGCGCATAGCCGGTCGCCAAGAAATCGAAACGACATCCGTCGGCGAACGCAGTGCTGTCGCCAATTATGTGCGTGACTTTTTCGCACGGGAACGCGTCGGAGACACCCTCCGCGGCGAAGATTATCTGCTGTTCATCGAGGCATTATTCGAAAAACTCTGCGAAGCAGATTACCTGACACGCACCGACATTCGCGCATCGGGAGAGAAACACGCAGTCTATCAACTCAAACTCACGGCGCTCCGTTGGTCGCTCGGCACAGGCGCGGATATACGCACCGACGAAATCCGACAGCGTGCGTTCCGAACCCGCACACTCAAACCGAATGGATACTTCAAGCAACTCTATAGCACTCCATTCGCGCAGAGCAAACGCTTCTATGCACAGGATCATACGGGCCAGCTCAGCAATGAGGACCGAATCGACCGTGAAGAACGATTCCGGGCCGAGTACGTCCTCGCGAGCGGCGCGGTCGATGAAGAGCGCATCAAACGAGACAGCATCAGCACACTGTTTTGTTCGCCGACGATGGAGCTAGGTGTCGATATCGGTGGTCTTTCGGTCGTCCATATGCGGAATGTGCCGCCCAATCCGTCGAACTATGCACAACGTTCTGGCCGTGCCGGTAGAAGTGGGCAGGGTGCATTGGTGTTCACCTATTGCTCGAATGCAGCCCATGACCAGCATTACTTCAGACATCAAGTCGACATGGTGTCTGGTGCGGTGCAGCCGCCGCAGCTCGACATCTTCAACGAAGATTTGTTGCGGACGCACATCCATGCCATAGCAATCGCACATGTCGGCATGCCGAAAGAATCAAACTCACTCAAAGAATATGTCACTGACGAAGCTCCTGTGTACCCCGTCAACGATTCAGTACGCCAACACTTCCACCTCGATGCGCAGGCAACCCGCGAAGTCGGGCAGACGTTTCGGACGGCAATCCAGGATTTCGCCCCTGTGTTGAGCGCGCAACATGCGTGGTTCACACAAACGTGGGTCGATGTGGCACTCTCGTCGATTTCGCATCGTTTTGTCGAAGCGATGCAACGCTGGCAGGAACTCTATCGGAGTGCCGTGCAACAGCGCATCTCGAGTACAACCAAGATGAACACGCCAGGGCTTTCTCCCCAAACCAGAGAATTCAATCAAATCCAACGTGAATACCACGACGCGATTCGCCAGATTGCACTGCTCGAAAACAATCAACGCTACGGGTCGAGCCTCTCGGAGTTTTTTCCATTCCGTTATTTCGCCTCTGAGGGATTTCTCCCCGGCTACAACTTCACCCGATTGCCGGTGCGCGTCTTTATCCCTGCCGACCGTACGGGCGGGCAAGGCGAATACCTGTCACGGCCGCGCGGCATTGCACTGAGTGAGTTTGGTCCGTTCAACATCATCTATCACAACGGCAATAAATACCGTATCCAACAGATGATTTTGCCGAGCGGATCGGAATTTACCACTAAGGCCAAGGTCAGCACGCAGAGCGGCTACCTGATGCGCAACGAAGAAATCAACAGCGAGGTGTGCCCGTTGACGCAGGTGCCGCTCAACGATGCAGGTGCATACAAAACATTCACGCGGCTCATCGAACTCAACGAATGTCGCGCATTGCCCGTCGACCGAATAACCTGCGAAGAAGAATATCGCGTCCGTGAAGGCTATTCCATCGAGACGTACTTCGCCATGACCGGTATGCTCGATCGTGTCCGCACTGCAGAGATTCGGCACAACGACGAGGTGCTGATGCACATGCGCTACCTGCCCGCTGCGACCATAATCTCGGTCAATACGGGCTGGAGCAGTGACCGCCGCGAGGGCTTCCGCATCAACAAAGTATCGGGTTTTTGGAATCGCAAAGCGCAATCAGAACCTGACACCGAAGACACGTTTGAGGTGGTCACACCGTGGACGTCGACGATAGCCGATGCACTCTATATCGAACCGCTCCAACCCCTTGGATTGAATGCTGATGGGGTAATTACGCTGCAGTATGCACTCAAACGTGCGCTCGAGATGCTCTTTCAAGTCGAATCGTCCGAAGTCGCGGCCACCACGATGGGCTCACCCGATGCGCCAAATATGTTTTTGTA
>CANHPK010000111.1 GCA_947462525.1 Roseiflexaceae bacterium
ATGAAGTACCCGTCGGTCTACCTGATGGGCCGCGGAGCCCGTGGCGAAGTTTTGTCGGTTGCCTATGCAGGCAAAGGGCAACACCAAGACGCCGGCGCCAAGATGGTCCACAATGCGCCCGACACCACCAGCGTCATCACCAACAAGTCGGTCTCTAAGGGCGGCGGCAAGACCACCTACCGTGGTCTGGTCAAGGTCCACCCCGGTGCCACTGGATCCAAAATCAACGTCAACTGTGATGCGTTGATTCTGGACGACAAATCCAAATCCGACACAATCCCATATATCGAAGTCGAAGAAGCCAACGTCACCCTGGCGCACGAAGCCACCGTCGGCCGCATCGGCGAAGAGCAACTCTTCTATCTGATGAGCCGTGGTATCTCACAGGCCGAAGCCTTGTCGATGATTGTCTTGGGCTTCATGGAGCCATTCACCCGCGAGTTGCCGATGGAATACGCCGTCGAACTCAATCGTCTCATCCAACTCGAAATGGAAGGTTCGGTCGGGTAGGTCTACCCCCGTGCCATGTTCCGAGTCGCAGGGTCACCCTGCGACTCGGTTTTCACTATCTGAGGAGTCCCGCATGTCCACCCCCGTCTGCCTCATATCCGAATTACCCGTCGGTGCAACCAAGCAAGTGATTGTCGACGGCAAACAGGTCGGTTTGTTTAATGTCCGTGGCACCGTATACGCCATTGGAAACATCTGCACCCATGCATATGCTGAGCTCCATGACGGCTATGTCGACGACGACGATTGCACCGTTGATTGCCCGCTCCACGGCGCACGCTTTGACCTCAAAACAGGCGCACATCTGACCCTGCCAGCGATGGCCGATGTGGCACGATATCAGGTGACGGTCGACGCAACCCACATTTTTGTTGCACCACACGAGGTCCCGGCATGATTGTCCTCGACGGCGCAGTGCAGACGTCCATTCGTGCGTGGGCGTTGGCCGCCTACCCGCACGAAGCAGTTGGGTTTGTGATTGGCGAACCGCTGCCGACGCTCGCCACCGTGACTGCGCTGGTACCCGTCGCAAACCTCGCCAGCACGCCCGATACGACCTTTGTCCTTGATCCCGTCGGGTGGTTCCAGGCTGATGCAGTGGCGCAACAGACCGGCACCGCGGTGCTGGGCATCATCCATACCCATCCTGATAGCCCCGCAGTGCCGTCGATCCACGATGCCCGTAACGCAGCCGATGTAGGCCGGTCGCTCTTTTGGCTGATCGTATCGGTCACGTCCCATGGTCGCATCGATATCCGTGGCTGGCATTGGGACGGTGCAGAATTCGTAGAGGACGACGTCGCATGGAACTAACCACAACCGAGTATCAACGCTATGCACGGCACATTGCCCTCCCCACGGTGGGAGTTGCAGGGCAACTGTTGCTCAAAGCTGCACGCGTCTTGGTGGTGGGCACGGGCGGATTAGGGTCCCCGGTGGCCCTCTATCTTGCGGCGGCAGGCGTCGGCACACTTGGTATCGTGGATGACGACGTCGTCGATATCAGCAATCTGCAGCGCCAAATCATCCATACGACAGCCGACATCGGTGTTCCCAAAGTAGATTCTGCTACGGCACATCTGCGTGCCCTCAATCCCGACATCACGGTTGTGCCGATCGCGACCCGGGTCGACGCCGACAACGTCCTTGCGCTGATTGCCGACTACAGCATCGTCGTGGACGCGACCGATTCGTTTGCGACGCGCTATGTGCTCAACGACGCCTGCGTCCGGAGCGCCAAGATACTCGTGTCGGGGGCAATTTTTCGCTTCGAAGGGCAAGTCAGCGTGTACGCGCCGCATCGTGGTGGGCCGTGTTACCGCTGCCTCTTCCCCACCCCGCCGAGTGCAGAACTCGCACCCAATTGCGCCGAGGCGGGAGTTTTTGGTGTGTTGCCCGGTGTGGTCGGCTCGGTCCAAGCGACCGAAGTGGTCAAACTCATCCTCGGCGTGGGTACCCCACTCATTGGGACCCTTTGGCTCTATGATGCCCTGACGCTTTCGATTGATCGCTTTGCAGCGCCGCGCAACCCGCAGTGCGTCTGTTGTGGCGATACCCCGAGCTTGACCACCATTGGTATCGAAGAGATCGCCTGTGCGGTTGTCAACGACAGCGAGGAACTCTCCGTCCACGCAATACAGACCCGACTGCAACAGTTGCCACGTCCGTTTTTGCTGGATGTGCGTGAACCGCACGAATACGACGCTGGCCATTTGCCTGGCGCGGTACGCATCGGCGTCGATGCGCTTTCGCAGACCCTCGCTGCAATCCCGGTCGACGGTGATATCATCGTCTATTGCCGCAGCGGTATGCGCAGTGCCCGTGCCCGCGATATCCTCGTCCGGAGCGGTCGTACCGCTGTGAGCATGCGTGGCGGCCTGTTGGCCTGGCATAATCTCCTCGACCCCAGTATCATCGTTGTCTAGCGGAGGGCCTCTATGCACCTCGACGAATTCCAGTCACATCCTCAGCCCGATCCCGCCTGGAGCCCTGCGCTGATTGCCTTGTGGCATCAGGGTCGTGGCGATTGGACCGCGGCGCACGATACCCACCAAGACGCAGTCGGTGCCGACGCTGATTGGGTCCATGCGCATCTGCACCGGGTCGAAGGCGATGCACCCAACGCCGCCTACTGGTATCGGCGGGCCCGACAGCCAGTGCCCCCGCCTGCGCAGACACACGCTGCAGAATGGCGTCAGATAGCCACCACATTGCTCGGAGCACGCTAAGCGAGGTGCACATGGCTCCCCGAATCGGCGAAATCATCGAATCGGCCACCCTCACCTATGTCGCTGGGACCTACACGCTGTTGGCGGCGCCTGCATTCGGCGCGCTGGTCCTTGCCCATACCCAAGATCCACTGGTGCAGATCTATGGCGTGGTCACGGATGTCCGGACCCTCAGTCGCGAACCGGGTGGGCGAGCGATTGTGCGCGGGCAGAGCTACAGTGGTCGCGAACTCTACAACGAACAAATCTATCAGGCGCATCCCGACCTCAAGGAAGTCTTGCAAACCGAGTTCAGTGTCTGGGTCCTCGGGTATCGGCGCGGTGACACAGTGGTGCAGCGTATACCCCACTTCCCTGCGCCCGTCCATTACACAGTCGAACACGCCGATGTCGATGCCATTCGCGCATTTGCGTCGGATTTCGGCTATTTGCGGATGCTCATCGGTGCCCAACATTTGCCTGCCGACGAGTTGATGGCAGCCCTCATCCGGAGCATGATGCAGGTCGCTCCCGAGGGAGCGCATGCCTATGCACTGCGGGCCGGCAAGGCATTGACGACGCTGTTGCGCGAGGATTTCGATCGGGCGCGGCACATCCTCGCACGTGTCCGGAGTGACTTCGACTAGCGCGTTCTGTTGCGTCGGTGCGCTCGTGTGTGCTATGATGAACGGTAATATCGAGGGGACGTGGCGAAATGGCAGACGCGCAAGTCTTAGGAACTTGTGGAGCAATCCGTGAGGGTTCAACTCCCTCCGTCCCCACCAGTGGCGACGCAACACCTTCGTGTGTTGCGTTTTTTTGTGCTGAGGCACACAAGGAGTAGCATCTATGCACTCGGACCTCATCTCCAAAATCGAAAAAGCCCGTCACTATGCCACCCAACCCGAACGCATCGCCATCCAGACGCTCACGGCGAGCTTTCGTGGCGGCAACAACGATCACGTCATCACGGTCGATGCCGGCGTTTGGCGGTGCGATTGTGACTTCTTCCGTGGCCACGGCACGTGTGCGCACGTCATGGCCATCCAAAAAGTCCTTTCTCCCATGCTCTCGGAACAAGCGCGCAGTGCAGTCAACCCCCTCGACGACGACACCATCGCGAGCCAGTTGGCCTAGTCGATGACCATCGTTATCGCACACCGCGGCGCATCGGCATATGCCCCCGAGAACACACTGACCGCATTTGCACTGGCAGCAGATATGGGCGCCGACATGTCGGAACTCGACGTTATCTGCACCAGCGACGGCAAACTGGTGGTCTTCCACGACGACACGACCGGCCGGTGGGAGTCAACCGATCGCGTCGTTCGTGACATCACGTATGCCGATATGCAGTCGCTCGATATCCGTGGCGAACGGGTCCCATTGCTCGCCGACGTCCTCGACCTGGCCCGCACGCGTGGGATGCGCCTCAATGTCGAACTCAAACACGCTGGCGTCGCAGGGCCGGTGTTGGCCGCAATACGTGATGCGCGTATGACTGACGCAGTCATCATCTCGTCGTTCGAGCCGCTTGCGCTCCACGAGGTACGTGCTGCCGACGCACGTATTCCCCTTGCCTACTTGATGGGCTCAGATACATGGCACCCACTCACGCGGTTGCGCGAGTTCTGGCCGATGCCCGCGCTCAAGCAGTATGGGTGCCAAGCATGGCACCCGTATCGGGCGTTGCCGGGCATTGCTCTGTCGATTGCCAATGTGCGCCGTGCAGGCTATGCCGTCAATGTATGGACCATCAACGACGAAGCCGAGATGCGCCGTTTTGCGCTCCTGCACGTCGACGGCATCATCACCGACAAGCCTGATGTGGCCCGCTCGCTGATTGCATCGCTCCCGCCCGCAGGGCACTAACACATAAAGGATAGACGATGGCAGGCAATTCCTTTGGTTCGGTCTTCCGCGTGACCACCTTCGGCGAGTCGCACGGCGTCGCCGTCGGGTGTATCCTCGACGGCTGTCCTGCCGGTATTACACTCGACGAAGCAATTGTCCAGGTCGAGCTCGAGCGGCGCCGCGTCGGGCAGAGCAAAGTCTCGTCACAACGCAAAGAACCCGACCAGGTCCAGATTCTGTCTGGCGTTTTCGAAGGGCGCACCACCGGTGCCCCGATCGCCATGGTGGTGTTTAACTCCGATGCCAAATCACACCACTACGACTCGATCAAAGACCATTACCGTCCCGGCCATGCCGATTATAGTTGGGACGCCAAGTTTGGCTTCCGCGATCATCGCGGCGGCGGACGTTCGAGCGCGCGCGAGACCATTGGGCGCGTCGCTGCCGGGGCCGTCGCCAAGGCGTTCCTTGCGCACTCGGGCATCCGTGTGGTCGCCTGGGTGCAACAATGCGCCGACATCGTCGCCCAGACCTTCGACGAAGCCACCATCGAACAAAACATCATGCGCTGTCCCGACCCTGTCGCCGCAGAGCGGATGATTGCAGCGGTCGAAGAGGCCCGCAAAAACCTCGATTCGCTCGGGGGGATTGTCGAAATCCGCGCCCGCGGGGTTCCTGCAGGCCTCGGCGAACCGGTTTTCGACAAGCTCCAAGCCGACCTCGGCAAGGCACTGTTCAGCATCCCCGCTATCAAAGGCCTCGAGTTCGGCGAAGGGTTCGGCGTAGCCACGATGTCTGCTGCCCAGCACAACGACCCGTTTGTCCGGCGTGCGGATGGGAGCATCGGCACGTCCACCAATCACCACGGTGGCATCTTGGGGGGCATCAGCACCGGCGAAGAAATCACGATGCGCATCGCTGCCAAACCACCTGCCTCGATTGCACGCCCCCAAGCCACCGTGGACCGCGATGGGAACGAAAGCGAAATCGCCATCCACGGCCGCCATGATCCCACCGTCCTGCCACGGCTCGTCCCCATCGCCGAAGGCATGGTTGCGTTGGTCCTCGCGGACCATTTGTTGCGCCAACGCCTCGCCCGTGCCGATTGGCAGGCAGACGACCGTGCCTGAGCTCCCCGAGGTCGAACAAGCTGCCCGCACCCTGGGTGCACAGATCAGCGGCGCCACCTTTGATGGCACGGTCCGGGTTTCGTGGTCGCGGACAATCCACGACATCCCTGCGGATACATTCGGCGGATTGCTTGCCGGCGCAGCGGTGACCGGCTGGCAACGGCGCGCCAAGTGGATTGTCCTGCCGCTCAGCAATGGCATGACCTTTGTCGCCCATTTGCGCATGACCGGTCGGTTTGCTGTCCTTCCCCGCGACGAGGCGGATGATGCCCAACAGCGGGTGGCCTTTGGGTTGACCGATGGGCGCGAGGTGCGCTTCATCGACCAGCGCAAGTTCGGTCGCATA
>CANHPK010000112.1 GCA_947462525.1 Roseiflexaceae bacterium
GAAAACACTGCACCAAGCTCTGCTAGCCCCAGAGCGGAGTACAACTCTGCATAGCGACATCGGGTCACATTGAACCCAAAGGCAGTCGGACTTTGTTCAATCACATCAATGACCAATGCGTCGTCTTTGGTCCAGAGTTTGAGTGAATCAGCAAAGTTCGCTATCGTCGCTTCGCCATATGCGCGGGCCATCTCGGCCCCCTGGGTGCGTGCGATTTCTGCGATGGTGTCGCGGACCGTTGCGATGACCTGCGCACGGTCGTTCGTCTGCGCAAATGCATCGATGAGTGGTGCCAAGAGGCGTGCTTCGATTTCGCGGCGTGTCAAGACGCCGATGGTGTT
This sequence comes from Roseiflexaceae bacterium, assembly GCA_947462525.1. Lineage (GTDB taxonomy): Bacteria > Chloroflexota > Chloroflexia > Chloroflexales > Roseiflexaceae > UBA965. The sequence goes on from CANHPK010000112.1 coordinate 342, forward strand.
GAGTGTGTCGGGTGGAGTCATGTGTTCTCCTTGTAATTAGGCTATACTGCGCGCAGTACTGTTAGACAGAGGTTGGCTATGGCAAACACGACTCCCGAACAACGAGCACGGCGCGGTTGTCACTTTATTATCCTCTTGTTTGCGGTGTTGACGGGGCTGAATTACATGGATGGTGGCACCGCAAGCCTGCTGTTTCGTATTTTTGGTGTGTGTCTTATTGTCGCAATTATCGCACGGCTTGTGATTGCGACCGACCGGCAGCAGCCCGAACCCCCAGAGGTGAAAAAATGACACACGAACGCTTCTACCACATCGGCTACGGCAGGGCCGATTTCGGTGCTGCACAGCCGACGATGGCATTGCTGTCGGGGGATCCTGAACGGGCCGCAATGATTGCACAGAAATATCTGTCGAATGTGACGGTGTTGTCAGACCATCGTGGCTTGCACAGCTCGCTGGGATATCTGCCCAATGGGACGCCGGTGATTTCGGCGACGAGTGGCATGGGTGCGCCGTCGCTCAGTATCGTTGTCAACGAGCTGGTACAGGTGGGGATTCGGACCATTATCCGAGTCGGCACCTGCGGGTCGATCCAGCCGCAGGTGTTGCCTGGGCATGTTGTCGTCTCGCAAGCGGCACTCTGTCGTCAAGGGGCGGCCAGCGACATCGCGCCACTCGAGTACCCCGCTGCCGCGGACCCGTACGTTACCATCGCTCTGATGGAGGCGGCACACGCCGCGGGTATTCCTGCACACATGGGCGTCACTGCGTCGGTGGACACCTTCTACGAAGGCCAAGAACGCCATGCATCGGCAAACCCACATTTGTTGCGCCGACACATTGGGGCGACCGCCGAATACCAGCATCTCAATGTGTTGAACTACGAGATGGAAGCGGGGACGCTGTTCAAAATGGGGTTGGTGTATGGATTCGCTGCGGGCTGTGTGTGCGCTGCAGTCGCCCAACGGACCACCGCCGAAACAATCGTGTTGGATCAGAAAGCCGAAGGCGTCGATCGGGCAATTCGGACCGCCGTCGCTGCGCTGACGCGTCTGGCGGTTCGCTAGGGCATATCGCGAGCGAGCACCCCGAGGTACGCTGCGATGTTGACGACATCCGCGTTTTCGTAATTACTCAGCACAACGACCGTAATGTCGGGGTCTGGGAAGTTCCCCAAATACGTGCGGATCCCGCTTGCCATGCCGTCGTGATGGACCGACGCCATCCCTGCGAGCGGGTTCCGCATCACGCCGAGTGCGTAGTTTTTTATCTGTACGGTACGCATCAGTGCGAGTGTTTCGGGTTTGAGGACCTGGCCGTCGTGTAGGGCACGGTCCCACCGGTACAAGTCGTCGATGGTCGAGTAGAGCCCGCCCGCTGAGTCCAGTGTCGATGCATCAATCGGATCTGCTGGGATCCCCATCGCATAGAGCCCGAACGACAGAGACGGATCAGCGCCTGCGGTGCTGTGGTCGTAATCGGTATCGTTGAGTCCGAGTGGGATGCAGAGTTCATTTTTGATGATGTCTGCGTATGGCATCCCGGTGATGTACTCGAGAATTTGACCGAGGAGAATGTAGCCAGAATTCGAATATTTGTACACGCTGCCGGGCGTGGACGTGAGGGGCTCATTGCGAAAGCGCGCAATGAGCTCTTCTCGTGTGGTCGGGGTTGCTTGCCGTCGGTCAAAATCGAGAAATTCGGTGTAATCGGGGATCCCAGAGCTGTGTGAGAGCAATTGCCGGATGGTAATCGGAGCCCACTGTGGTGCACAGAACTCGAGGTAGCTACAGATCCGGTCATCGATGCTGAGTTTGCCCTGCTCTTGGAGTCGGAGAATGAGCACAGCGGTGAATTGTTTGGTGAGCGATGCAATGCGAAATTTGGTCGTAGCGGTGTTGCGACTCGTGCGATTCGCCAACCCGTAGCCGTGCCGCAGGAGTATTTCGCCGCGACGCGCAACCAGGACGCTGCCGCTATACAGCCCCGCTTGCTCGATACTGCGCATATGTTGCCCCAAGACGTTGTCAGCGCCGACCGATCCGACTTCGATCGGGTCGAGATTCATCGGGAGTGGTTCGACGGTGGGGTTGGCGGTTGTCGGGAGCGCGGCAGTGATTGTAGGAAGGGGTGCACCGCGTTCGGCGGTAGGAACGGGGTCTGAGGGTGGTTCGGTAGGCACGGCAATCAACCCACCTTCGACGGTGACCGTTGGCAGGGTAGGCAGGGATGCGTGCGTGGACGACGTAGCGTCAGTGCTGCCGCATGCCCCAAACACGAATGCGACTGCAAGTACAGGGATTATGAGGCGCATGCGTGATGAACTGTGGCAGTGCGAATCAATGAACGGTAGACATCGAGGATGTCGCAGCCGATATTGCTCCAGCCGTAGCGCTCTGCACGTGCGCGCCCAGCGACACCGAGTTGATGAGCGAAATGTGCATTCGTCAAAATCAGGGTGAGGTTCTCAGCAAGTTGGGCTGCATCATCGGGGGCGGTCAATAACCCATCGACCCCATGCGTGATAATCGTTGCAGGCCCACCAGCGTTGGTGGCAATCACAGGCCGACCACTCGCCAGTGCCTCGAGCGCGGCCATCCCGAACGACTCGTAATGTGACGGCATCGTGACCACGTCACACGCCGCATGGAAGAGCGAGAGCTGGCTCTGCGGCCTGGCTCCGACAAAGCGGATTGCGTTGGCAACGCCGAGTGAATGGCGCAGCGCATCGAGTCGCTTTTGTTCGGTGTTCCACACGTGTGGTTGGTCGTCGCTTGCACCGCCGACAATCACTGCCTCGAGCATCGCGAGACTGGGGACGCGTGCACGCAACTGGGCGACTGCTGCAATCAAGGCGTCAATCCCTTTGAGTGGTTCGATGCGACCGACCAGCAATGCGAGGGGCGTTGGTTGGGCTGGCAAACCGAGTTGCTTGCGTGCATCGGCCATATCGCTCGGTTGGAAGCGTTGCAGGTCGACCCCGCACGGAATGACACGAATATGCTCGGGATTGGCGTCATAATGCCAAATCATCTGGCTTAAGTCGATTGTTGTTGCCGCCACTATGGCATCTGCGTTCCGCATAATGTCGCCTTCGTGGGCGATGCGTTGACCGGTCTCGCGCTCTTCGTCACTCCGCGCCACGATGTTCTTCATGGCGCCGAGGGTGTGGAACATATGCACGAGCGGGATGCCGAGGCGATCACGTAATGCAAGTCCAATCACGCCCGAGACAAAATAGTGGCTATGGATGATGTCGTACGACACGCGTTGTTCGTCGGCATAGGTGATGATGCCATCGACGAACGCATCTGCATGGTCGAGGATGAGATTTTTGTCGTATGGGGATTCGGGCCCGGCAGGGAGGGTAATCAGTGTGACATTGCGCGTGACTGGTGTAATCCGCTCGCTATCGAGCGATTGGCTCCGGGTGAAGATGTCGACGGCTACGCCACGACGCCCAAGTTCGCGACTGAGTTCGCGGACATAGACGTTCATTCCCCCGGCTTCTTTGCCGCCGAGTCCTGCGAGTGGGCTCGTATGTACAGACAACATCGCAACGCGCATAACTGGACTCCCGTTGGGTACGTGGGCTCATTACACATACGTAACAGACCGCGTGTTGGATGCACCTGACGACGCCGTCGCTAGCAAGTATACGGTCTCTGGGTGAAGTTGTGATGAGCGTTGTTAGACGACACGCACACCGGCGGTGGTCGTGCGTATGCGATAGATAGACGTGCGTGCCGTGATGTAGAGCGTTTTGCGATCGGCATCGCCGAACGTGCAGTTTGCGGGGAGTTCGGGGACCGCAATGACCCCGAGGCAATGACCATCGGGCTCAAATACCCAGATACCAGTTGCGCCCGCGACATACAGATGGCCGGCTTCGTCGACCTTCATCCCGTCTGGTGACCCGGGTTGGGGGTGATCGAGATCGCAGAGAATTCGGCTGTTCGTGAGCGTCCCATCGGGAGCCACATCAAATGCGCGGACATGTCTGCGGCGCGAGTCGTCAATATACAAGGTGCGTTCGTCGGGAGAAAGCGCGAGGCCGTTTGGACGAATGAAGTCCTCTGCGATGCGGATCGCGGTACCGTCCGGGTGGACCGCATAGACGCCATTGACGGGTTGTTCTTGATCGGCAGGGTCGATGCCATAGGGTGGGTCCGTGAAAAACACGACCCCGTCGGAGCGCACGATGACATCGTTGGGGCTATTGAGGCGTTTGCCGTCGTACCGATCGATGAGTGTCTGCGGCACACCAGATGCATCGGTGATGCTGACGCGGCGATTGCCGTGTTCTGCGGCGACCAACGCACCTGTGCGACTGCGGGTCAGCCCATTGGAATGCCCGCTCGGGTCGCGCCACCGCGAAATGGTGCCGTCCGGGCGCCATGCGTAGATAATCCCCGCAGGGATGTCAGAAAAGCGCAGTTCGGTGTCACACCACACTGGCCCCTCGGTGAACTGGAAGCCCGTGGCGATGCGTTCGGGGTGGCCGCCTTCGAAGAGTGAACGGAGCTTCATCTAGTCCTCGATCCAATTGAGCGTGCGGTCGACGGCTTTTTGCCAACGGGCATAGTCGCGGTCGCGTTGGGCGGCATCCATGTGTGGGACCCACCGAGTGTCTTCGCGCCAGTTGGATTGCACTTCGGCGAGGTCACGCCAGTACCCGACGGCAATCCCAGCAGCATAGACTGCACCGAGGACGGTTGTTTCGCGGATGACGGGGCGGATCACCGGCACATTGACGACGTCGGATTGAATCTGCATCAACAAGCTGTTGGCAGTCATCCCGCCGTCGACTTTGAGCAGGGCAATGGGTACGCCACTGTCTTGTTCCATTGCGTCGAGGACCTCGCGGGTCTGCCAGGCGACGGCTTCGAGTGCGGCCCGGGCAATATGTGCTTTGGTCACGTAGCGGGTTAACCCGACGATGACGCCCCGGGCGTCACTGCGCCAATGGGGCGCAAATAACCCCGAGAAGGCAGGCACAATCACCACGCCGCCATTGTCGGAGACCGATGCAGCGAGTGCCTCGATGTCACTGCTTTGGGCAATGATGCCGATGTTGTCACGCAACCACTGGACCAGGGCACCGGCGATGGCGATGGAGCCTTCGAGTGCGTACACCGGTGGTTGGCCTTTGAACTGGTAGGCGAGGGTCGAAAGCAGACCGTGGGTCGATGGAACGAGTGTGGTACCGGTGTTGAGCAGCATGAAACAGCCGGTGCCATAGGTGTTTTTGACGTTGCCGGGCGACACACATGCTTGACCGACCATGGCTGCATGCTGGTCGCCTAACGCAGCAGCGACGGGTACGCCGGCGAGGATGCCCACCGCAGTGCCATAGACCTCGGACGAGGAACGTATGGCAGGGAGCATCTGCGCGGGAATATCCATGGCTGCGAGGATGTCGGGGTCCCATTGCAATGTGTGCAGGTTCATCAACATGGTGCGTCCCGCATTGGTGACATCGGTGACATGGATGCCGCCTTCGACGCCGCCGGTGAGGTGCCAGATGAGGAAGGTATCTATGGTGCCAAAGAGCGCGTCACCGGCAGCGGCAGCGGCGCGTAATCCGGGTGTGTGATCGAGCAACCAGCGTAGTTTGGGGCCGGAGAAGTACGTTGCCAACGGGAGGCCCGTTTGGCTCCGGAAGCGGTCGA
>CANHPK010000113.1 GCA_947462525.1 Roseiflexaceae bacterium
GAAATGCGCGTCGAAGAAGGTGTAAGCGCCATGCGGCGCGCGATAGAGGCATGCTATACCCCGTAGTGCTGCAAAGAAACTGTAATCTCTTTGTCTTGTGTAGTACTACGCCACGCGGTAGACTGCGGACATGAGTATAGCAGGCAAAACAGCATACGAACGCTTTCGTACACGCGCTGGTCTATCGATTGTCGAATTGGCCGCGCGATCCGGCATTTCAGTCCGGGATATCGCTGCAGCAGAACGCGGCGAATACTTGTTCACCCCACGGGAACTCCAGTCGCTGAGCGATGTGTATGGGGTGTCATTGTCATTTCTACTCAACGCTGATACGCAAGGTACACCTTCCCGCAAGGTCGTACCGTATTCCCTCGTTGTCTTCGTGTTCTGTACGGTGGCGGCACTGTGGTACGCATGGCCGCAGATGCAAACGTTCATTGCGTCTGCGCCACTTCGTGCTATTGCTGCGGCATCACAGCGCATCGAGACCATGCCGATTGACAAAAAACCAGCAATAGACGATTCGCGTGGCGCGAGTGCCCGGCTCCATACACAGCTTATCGGCCTCGCTGTTGCAAACCCAATGGCCGCGATGCCTGCGATGGGTGGCCAAGATGCAGAGAATGCCTCCGTCACCGCGAATACGGCGCCGCTCGCGGCAATTGCATCCAAGCGCGGTGCGCTGGGTGCGCCATATGGGTGCCCGGTACAACCGCCCGTCGGACAAGTCGTCATGACGCAGAGTTATGGAGTCGGGACTCATGCACCTGCTGCGGTATGGGGTGCGGTTGATTTGGCCGTTGACGGCGATATGAACGGCTATGCTGATCCCAGCGCTACCGTCGGCGCACCCGTTGTCGCACTCCATGCCGGGATTGCGCGCGTCGTGCCCAACAACTGGCTCGCAGGGAATTATGTGCGACTCACCGATGAACTCAATGGCTGGGCGACCGCATATGCACACCTCAAAAAGCTCAATATCAGCGATGGGCAACGTATCGAACCAGGTATGGTTATCGGGTGGGTCGGGAACACTGGGTACAGCAGTGGTCCGCACTTGCACTACGAGGTCTACCACCACGAAATCAACATCAACCCACTCACCGTTCTCGAGTGTTGGTGATACAATACAACCGATTCGCAGTGTGGCGGGACCGAGTGGTTCCGCTTTTTTATGTAATAGAAGGATGCCATGCACCGCATTCTCATCGCCGAGCCCATCGCAGACGAAGGATTGGCACATCTCGTTGATGCTGCTGACGTCGATGTCAAGTCCACCATCACACGCCCAGAACTGCTTGCAATCATCAATCAGTACGATGCGCTCATCGTCCGTAGCGCCAGTAAAGTAGATGCAGAGTTGATTGCCGCAGGCACACGTCTGCGGGTGATAGGTCGTGCAGGCACCGGCGTAGATAACATTGACGTCGAATCTGCAACCCGCCACGGTATCATTGTGGTCAACGCACCTGCTTCGAACAGCGTGGCAGTTGCAGAACTCGCCATTGGGTTGATTCTTTCATCGGCGCGGCATCTCCCCCAAGCCCACGCACACGTTGCTGCCGGCGGGTGGAGCCGGGCAAAGTTTATGGGCCGTGAAGTCCGTGGCAAAACACTGGGATTAATTGGCTTTGGTCGCATCGGCGCCGAAGTCGCACGGCGTGCGCGTGCACTCGAAATGGATGTGATTGCATACGATCCCATCGTATCGACCGAACGTGCCCAGCAACTCGGTGTAACATTGGCCGCAGTCGATGACGTGCTCGCACAAAGCGATTATGTGTCACTCCACGTGCCGTTGGTTGACTCGACACGTCATCTCATCAACGCCGCACGCCTCAAATTGATGAAGCCCGGCGCCGTCATCATCAACGCAGCCCGTGGTGGCGTCATCGACGAACAAGCACTCGCCGAAGCAATCGCTGCCGGCCAAATTGCTGGTGCGGCGCTCGATGCGTTCGAGAAGGAACCGCCAGTCAACTCGCCGTTGTTAGGCGACCCACGTGTCATCACCATCCCCCATCTCGGCGCTTCGACCGTCGAAGCACAAGCCATGACTGGTGTCGACGTCGCACAAGGGGTTCTTGATGCCCTTGACGGCCGTTCACCGCGCTACGCCGTCAATGCACCATACATTGCTCCCGAAGGCGTCGGCCTTGTGACGCCATATACCACGCTGGCCAGAAGTCTCGGCAAAATGTGCATCGGTATCATCGAAGAGCCCATCACCCGATACGAATTCGTCTACGCTGGGGAACTCGCTAGCACCAGCACTGGGCCGCTCCGCATTGCGATGCTCCAAGGACTCTTGTCCGGTGTCAGCGAACAACGTATTACTTCGATTAACGCCCCGATTATTGCCAAAGAACGTGGCTTGAGGTTCAGCGAAACAACATTGCAAGAAGTAGAAAACTACGCCGGCATGTTAGAACTCCGTGCACACACTGCAACAGGGGTACGTGTCTTTGGCGGGACAGTCTTGCGCGACAAGCCCTATGTGGTCGAACTCGATGGGTACTGGGTAACCTTCGAACCGGTCGGTTCTCTGTTGTTCACCTACCACCGCGATCGCCCTGGCATGATTGGGCGCGTCGGGACGTTGCTCGGTGCGGGCGATGTGAACATTTCGAGCATGCAAGTCGGGCGACTCGCCCCGCGCGAACAGTCGCTGATGGTCCTCACCCTCGACGATGATGTCCCAGCCGAAGTCGTCGCATCGCTCGAACGCGAATCCCACATTGAACGAGCCGTTGCGCTGGTATTGTAGGTCTTTGCAACAAGCAATAACAAAGAGGCAGGCGCTGCTGCGCCTGCCTCTTTGCGTGACCTTCCGTCACTGTTGGAGATGATATGTCTTTCGCAGGCGACACCGGCGCGCACTGCGCGCCGGTGTCGCGGTGTTATGCTTGGGCTGTCGGCTCAGGGACCTCGACCGACAAAGTTTCGACTTTGCTGAAGCGCAAGCCGGTGTTTTCGTCGTTCATCTCTGCCACGATTTGGTCGCCTTCGCTAAACGTGTTCTTCATCAGTTCACGTGCCAGTGGGGTTTCGACAAATCGTTGGATGGTCCGACGTAAGGGGCGAGCACCGTAGGCGGGGTTGTACCCCTCGTGGACCAGCCATGCTTTGGCGCGGGTGTCGATGGTCAACGAGACACGCTGTTCTGATAGCCGCTTTTGCACGTCCGCGACGATGATGTCGATGATGTGAATCAATTCGCCTTCGCTCAGCGGATGGAAGACGATGACTTCGTCGATGCGATTCAAGAATTCCGGTCTGAAGAAGCCCTTCATCGCATCGTTGACGCGTGCCTTGGTCGCATCTTGATTCTCGGCGGTATCGGTTCTCACCAATCCGATTCCCTGCTGTTTGACGTGCTCTGTACCGATATTCGACGTCATGATCACAATGGTGTTGCTGAAGTCAACGGTGCGGCCCTGCCCATCGGTCAAGCGACCGTCGTCGAGCAATTGCAATAACGTGTTGAAGACATCGGGATGCGCTTTTTCGATTTCGTCGAACAACACAACCTGATAGGGTCTGCGTCGCACGCGTTCGGTTAACTGGCCTGCCTCGTCGTAGCCGACGTATCCTGGAGGTGCGCCAATCAGCCGCGAGACGGTGTGTCGTTCTTGGAATTCCGACATGTCGATACGCGTCATCGCTTCTTCGCTGTCAAACATGAACTCTGCCAATGCTTTGGCGAGTTCTGTCTTGCCGACACCGGTCGGTCCGACAAAGATAAAGCTCCCGATTGGTCTGCGTGGGTCAGCCAACCCGCTCCGTGCCCGGCGGATGGCATCTGATACTGCCGAAATAGCTTCGCTCTGGCCAATGACGCGCTGTTGCAGGCGTTCTTCCATGTTGACCAGCTTGGCCCGTTCCTTCTCGATCATGCGGGTCACCGGCACACCTGTCCACGAAGAGACGATCTGGGCGATATCTTCTGCGCCAACGACCTCAGAGATATTCGCAGTTTTGCGCCATGTATCGCGTTGCTCAATGAATTGTGCTTCGAGTTTCAAGAATTCCGCCCGGAGTATTGCCGCTTTCTCGTAATCGCGCTTTTGACTGGCATCTTCTTCGTTCGCGCCGATCACTTTGAGTTGCTCTTCCAATGCACCGATCTCTTTGGGCATGCTGAACATATCGATACGGATTTTTGCAGCAGCTTCGTCGAGCAAGTCGATAGCCTTGTCCGGCAAAAACCGGTCCATGATGAAGCGATTCGACAGGCGCACAGCGGCGTCAATGGCTTCGTCGCTGATGGTCAAGTTGTGATGGGCTTCGTAGCGGTGGCGCAACCCCTTGAGCATTGCGATTGTCGTTGGCACATCTGGCTCTTCGACAAAGACCGGACTGAAGCGACGCTCCAATGCAGGATCTTTCTCGATGTGTTTGCGGTATTCGTCGAGCGTCGTGGCGCCGATGACCTGCATCTCGCCGCGTGCCAACGATGGTTTGAGCATATTGGATGCGTCTATCGATCCCTGTGCTGCGCCAGCACCAACGACAGTATGGAGTTCGTCAATGAACAAAATAATCTGTCCGTTGCTCCCTTTGACCTCGTCCATCACGGCCTTGAGGCGTTCCTCAAACTCGCCGCGGAACTTGGACCCAGCCACCATGGCCCCCAAATCGAGCGCCATGACTTTTTTGTTGAGGAGCGGTTGCGGCACCGCACGGTTCACAATCATCTGCGCCAAACCTTCGGCGATGGCGGTTTTGCCGACACCCGGTTCACCCACCAGTACAGGATTGTTTTTGGTACGACGACTCAATATCCGGATAACACGGGTAATCTCGGCTTCACGCCCTACCACGGGATCGAGTTTGCCTTCCGCAGACATCGCGGTGAGGTCTGCGCTGTATTTGGCGAGTACCTCATATTTGGCCTCGGGGTTGGGGGTATCTGCCCGCTGGGTACCGCGGATCTCCATCAAGGCCTGATAGAGTCGCTCTTGTGTAATCGAAAAGCTGTTCAATATCCGTTGTGACGCACCGTCACGTTCATTCAAAATGGCGACCAAGATGTGCTCGACACCAGTGAAGGCATCGCTCAGTCGTTGGGACTCTTCTTCGGCGCGTTTCACCAAGCGTTGCGTGCGTGGTGTGATGTAGACTTGGTTGCCGTAGATGTTTTGTCCATAGACTTTGGGCGATTTTTCGAGTTCATATTCGACACGTTGGGCGACGACGTCCGCGTCGACGCTCAACTTTTGCAGGGCTTTCGTCGCAAGACCGTCTGTCTGCCGCAACAACGCCAAAAAGATATGCTCCACATCCAACTGGGTGTGATGCATGGTACTCATGATGCTTTGGGCTTCTTGAAATGCTTCTTGGGCTTTTTCCGTAAATCGTTCAAGTTTCATTGGTTCCACCTTTCGGCCACATGGTGTTACTATCGGTGACCTATGGGTAGTATATCAGTTGGCTTTGGAGCGTCTATTTGAAGTCTATTAGAAAAGCAAACGCCCTGCAGAGCAACTGCAGGGCGGTGAAAAAAAAGTGCGGTCTAGCCTAAGGCGCTGGCTGCCTCGGCTGCGATGTAGGTCAATTGCTCGCGGAGCGATGCGTGCGTATGCCAGCTGCGGCTGTCCCATTGCACGCCGCTCAGGTCATCACCGCTGTACAGGATTTGCCCCATGGTGATGCCACGGAGTTGTGCGACTGCCAGCAACGCGGCGTTTTCCATCTCTACCGTCAAGCATCCCTCGGCACGACGTTGAGCGATTTTGTCGCGTGTTTCGCGGTAGAAGGCGTCGGTTGTCCATGTTGCACCCGCAACGTATGGGATGTGATGTGCATCGAGGATAGCAGTGATAGCTGCCGTTGCCCGTGGTTGCGCTTCGATCCATCGATTCGGGGCGACATAATGATATGACGTACCCTCGTCGCGGAGTGCTTTGGTCGGGACCACGACATGCCCCAGCGTTAATTCTTGGTGGAGTGACCCTGCTCCCCCGACGGCGACGACGGTGCGGATACCATGGCC
>CANHPK010000114.1 GCA_947462525.1 Roseiflexaceae bacterium
GATCCCAGGGATGATCGCACAAGGCGGTGGCAATATCGTGATGATGAGCTCGCAGGCTGCATTTGATGGTGGCGGCGTCGGATCGACCTACTATGCAGCTACCAAAGGTGCTATTTTGACCTACAATCGGGGCCTCGCCAAAGAGCTTGCGCCGCATCACATCCGGGTTAATTGTGTCGCACCAGGCCTCATCGATACCCGCTTCCATGATATCCATACCCCACCCGACATGCGTGCAGCAGTACGCGGCCGGATCCCCCTGGGCCGCGAAGGCACACCAGCCGACGTCGCGGATGCAGTGGTCTACCTGGCCTCAGACATGAGTGCCTATTTGACCGGCGAGTCCATCATCATCAACGGCGGGCAGGCAATGTACTAAACCCAAATCTCGGACCGGGTGCCGTGCGGCACCCGGTTTTTTGTGCAGTTTATTGGTAACGGTACCGCATCAGCATTGGGCATCAGTGACCTGTGCGATTCGTCCAACAAAGCAAATCACGAAAACAATTCTATAAAACTCTCGACATTTGACAAAAATGTGCTATATTTTTTGCAAAATCATGATGCTTCAATAGATGGAGAAACCTATGCGACAGCATAATGGCGCAGGCCACCGCTTTCTCACGGTGTTTCTGATGGTCTTTACGATAGGCACCACATTCTCGGCTGATGCCCAAAAGCTCCCAGCAGCACAACGAACTATCCGAGTACGCACCGTTGATGCTGTTACCACAGACATGATCGCACATCAATTGGGGAAAGAGTGGCACGGCGAAGGTCCACAGGTAGTCGATTTTGGCTCCGTCGCAGCCAACAGCCCAATCGACGGTATGGATCAATGGCTGACTGCCAAATCACCCGACAAAAGTCGGAGCACTACTCCCCGCGATGCGGTGAACGGTCGACGCAAGTTGACGGTCATCCGCACTGCATTCAATGATCAGACCACCAAGCGCTACACGGATGCCGAACTACGAACACTCTGGTTCGAGCCGATCAATGAACTCTTTAGCAAGATGTCGAACGGCAACTTCACTGGCTGGGACGTAACGATTGTGTCGACCGACACTCCTTTGCGCCATCCCAAATCGACCTACACAGTCATCGACGCGGAAGGTGCTTCTGCGCTCTACAACAACACAACATCGCATGTACAACAATTCATCGAAGACACGCTGGTAGTCTCAGACGAAGACACGGTGGAGCCCCTCATTGAGCAGGCCGACACGGTAGTTATCTTGGCAGCCAATGCATCTGCTACGGCGATACGTGCAGTTAACTTCCGTGAACGGGATTTTTGGTTTCCCTTGCCGGACATCCCCGATACAAAGAATTTTATCTTTATTGATGAAGGTGGCTCCGAAGACACACAATATCAGTGGGGGGTACTCGCCCACGAACTCGCCCACGCGCTTCAGGCGTACGCAGGCGAAAGCCACTTTTCCATCTCGCATCCGAGTAGGTACAAGAGTTCATTTGAGCTTCTCGATGCGAATTATCCAGGTCAAATTGGTGCGTACCTCAAGGGAGTGACGATGGCGAGCTGGTTGCCAGCCGGGCAGACCATCACCATCGCCAGTGATGGCAAAACACAAGCGGAACAATACTGTCTCAACCCCATCGAGGTCGACTACCACACCAGTCCGACCCCGCAGATTTTGCGCATCAACATTACTGAGTCGCTGTACTACCTTGTCAGTGTTCGTCAGCGCTTGAACGGCGACGAGCTGAATTCGTTTGACGTGACGAACCGTGGCATCCCGGACCAAGGGGTCCTCATCGAACGTGTCATCACGGGGGGCACACAGTGGGACGACGCAAACGGCAACGGGACGGTCGACATGGATCCAAACGGTGATGGCATCACCACCGATAACGAGACCAACAATTGGCGCGTCGTGGTGCGTGGCAAGCCAAACATCAATGGCTTCCAAAACAAAAAGGATCTCTGGGATGTGGGCGATGCCTACTCGAGCGCCAACGACGGATCCAGTGCCGACGTTGCCGATGGGCTGACCATCCGCGTTGTCTCAGCACCGACCAGCGCTCCCCTGCAACGTTGTGTTCGCGTGACCTTCGGCGCTGGATCACTACAGCCAGATGTGGGCATACGACCTTGGCGGCAGCCACCAGGCGAATCCTATGAGACGACCGACATCTGGGTCGACAGCCCACTCAATGGATACGGCACTTTTCGCTATGGTACATGGAACGACCTTGACGGGAATGTGGTACCCCGTGGTAACGGTGATGATCCGGCTGTAGGGTCGGTGAACAGGCTCTATGCACGGGTGCACAACTTCGGCAGTGCACATGCAACCAACGTCAAAGTGCAATTCCAACACACAAACCCGCTCGGTGTCGGGGTCAACGGCGCAACCTGGACGAATGCGGCACCAATGGTCGATGCGAGCAGGTTTCCGGCACTCGCAAACATGCCACCGCATAGTTATACCGACGTCTATGTTGATTGGACACCCAACGTAACCCTGAGTGCAGAACAGATTGCAGCAGGGACATTTATCTTTCATACCTGTGTCCGGGTAACGATGCCCTCAGTGACGGGCGAAATCGTCACCGGAAATCAAGATGGTACTGCTGAGCAAGAGAATATCCGCAACTTCGATGCGACCCCCACCGGCGGGCCAGTTTTCGAGCACGCTGTTGATCTGCGCAACGAAAGTGGCGTGCAGAGTGCGCTCCTACATCTGAATACAGAGCGTGGCACCCCTTCGAGTTGGCAGGTCGACATCAATAATGGCGTGCAAGACTTCGCCATCCCTGCCGGAGGGACAGTTACGGTGCCGATTACAGTGACGGCGAGTGGCACGAGTGTTGTGGGGAGTAACTATACCGTTGCAATCGGGGTGACGCAGGCGACATTGCTGACCGACACCACGTTAGGTACGAACCCACTTCGTTTTTCACACCCTGACGAGCTCGAATTGGGCGGGTTGGACTTCACCGTCGGCGTCCGCTCGCCTACCGACATTGCCTGTACTGCATATGGGAGGGGCACGCGACTCGAGGTCAGTGGCGCACTCGATGGCTTCGAGGGCATCCATCAGGCAGGTACGCCGTTGCGCGCCTACGCACAGTTGTACGACAGCAACAAAGACCCCATCCCACTTGATGACCGGGCCCGTGCCGACGTGGGCGCAAACGGTGCATTTATTGCCAACTTTAGTACGGTTAGTGACCAAACGGGCAGCGGAGCAGTCCCCGTATACACGCGCTGTCTCTTTCCCGGTACACATCTATTGGCAATGAGTAGCACTGACTTTGTGCCGATACGGTACGACATCCTTCCACCGACGCCAACGGTCGAACCGTGGGCGGGCAGCCAGTTCCATTTCTCGGCGAGTCTCAATCAGTTCCTGCCGCCGGGGACTCCCTACTCCGACCAGGTAGTCTTCGGCGCACCGACGGGTCGGCTGTTCGGTTGTATCCCCGGGCGTTGCCCATTGCTCGTCAATGGAGTGAGTGGCCGAGCGGTACGATTCAACGATACAACCGATTCATATCTCACCAGCGACAGACCTATTGCATTTGGAAATGTCTTTACCGTCTCACTTTGGGCGAGACGTTTGTCGCATCATCGTCGCGAAGCACTGATATCGCACGGGACTAACCTCGATTTCGGCAATATGTTCTATATGGGATTCAGTGACAGCGATACCGTTCTGTGCGGTATAGCAGGAAGACATGCATACACACCGTTACATACTAGAATCAGAGACACCGACTGGCACCACTATACATGTCACGTTGACGGTCCCGATACCACTATCACAATCGACGGCCAAGTCGTCACGACGATGACGAGCTCTCGCTATGGAACATATCTGACAAATAGTTCGCTGACCATTGGCCGCAAACCAGACATAGCAAACAGCTTCGTCGGTGACATCGATGATGTCCGTGTCTTTCCCGGTCAATGGGTTGACCCTGAGCTCCTCTACGCTGCACCAGGAACTGACGTCGCGGGATCAATTCCCCAGAGTTTCCTTTCCTTTGATGATGTCGCTATTACCCAAGGTACCAATACGTTGCGTTGCGCCGGGGGAGTTTGTCCCATCGTGACCTACCCCGACACAGATACGCCGTACCGACCACACGAACGCATCGCCGTTATGCAGTTACAAAAGAATCGTGCATTGACTATGTCCTCCACTGCGCCACTCGTCCCGGGGAGTGACAGCACATTGCTGTTTTGGGGGCGCTTCGATTCTTTTGAGAATCTCGGTTCTCTCGTCACGCAATCACAACCCAATCGTCCACTCATCTCTATCAGCTCGCCTGGTGTATTGAATTACGCAGGGATAACCTACGATTGGCCTGCACACGTAGACAGTGGCGATATTGGAAACAGTGCAAATTGGCACCACTATGCGTTTGTCAAGTCCGGCTCGACATTGGCGATGTACATAAACGGGAACCGCGTAGCCGAGGGCACTGCACAATCCAGTCTGCTGCCATTCCGGGTAGCCAATACGGTTTCGTTATCAATCGGTTTCAACAGCGGCGGTACGGGTGGAGAGTTGGCAGCATTTGAATTGCACAACAGTGCACTCCCAGGGAATGCAATCGCCTACAGGTACGCATCAGGCATTCCATTGCCACGTGTAACCCCCACTGCAACGCTGACGAATTCTCCAACCCGCACGCGCACGCAAACGCTCACTGCAACGACTCCGACGGCTACCCCTGGTGCGCAGACACAGACACGTACGGTACAAACGGGGCGCAACACTGCAACGGCAATGGCAAACAGTATCGCAACCCAGACGCAGGGTATCCTCGCAACCCGGACAGCACAGCTTGCACTCGACGCAACCGCGCTCGCAGCTATCACCACTCGCTGGGCGAAAATCGATTTGACCGAACAAGCCATGCAACGCACTGCAACCGCGGGAGCGCTCAATGCATTGACGCGTACACCGACGCCAATAAAGATCATCGTCCCCACGGTACCCAAGTTCCCGACATTGACCATGATGCCGTCACTGACGGCGACCCGCACGGCCACAGCGACCGCGACGTTGAACCCAAAGTTCACGGCAACAGCGAGCAAACCACCGTTGCCGAGCAGTACTGCTACTGCATCAGCAACGGCTACCCTGACGGCATCGTACACCGCAACACCCCAAGCAACCCGCACGAAGCTACCAAGCAATACGGTCACAGCAACAAGTACGAGCACTGCTACTGTGACAACCGCTATCAACAGCGCCACACGGACTGCGACGACAACGGCACCACGGCTGTCTTTGACGCCGACCCGGACGAGCACGGCCCTCCCGACGCAGACTCCGCATCCGCTGGGCATCAAGAGCATGCTGTTTAGCGAGCTCCCGGTGGCACTCCGGGCACGCGCACTCCAACACATCGCCGACCACAAAGGAGACGTTGCACCGGACTGGAACACGACGTATATCAGCCCGGATGTGGTGCCTTTCTATCGGCCAGACATCGCTGACGGCGAACTCCCGGCGTACTACGAGGTTCGCATCTTTTCGGACACCGCTCGGGCAAAACCGGCAGGATTCATCATCCTGACAGAAGATGCATATAGCGGATCGGGCAAAGCATTCACAGAGCCGCATGATTACCCAATTGCCCATTGGGACAGCAAAGGGTCTGCTCCGAGCACACTCGTCACCAAGGATGTTATTGCCAGTAAAGGACCCGTAACATTGTGGAAGCTCGATACCCTGAGCTATGTCGCAGTGCAAGCAAATACCATCACTAATCGAATCGGCAATGTACCAGCGATCATTAACGGACTTTCACAGACGACATTCGACGCCTACAGTATCAGCACCGATGGGCTGAGTGAATTCAACTATCTCCCCAACAATCCATTGCAATACGACGATAGCAAGTTCGTCTATAGTGGCGCTGTGGTCACGACGAAGGGACCGCAGAA
>CANHPK010000115.1 GCA_947462525.1 Roseiflexaceae bacterium
GATTCGGTAAAAGACCCACGGCCGACACAGATTTCGGCACGACCATGCGAAATAAGATCGAGGGTTGCAAAGTTTTGAAACACACGAACCGGATCGGCTGCGCTCAACACGGTCACGGCACTCGAGAGACGAATGCGCTTGGTGCGTGCTGCTGCGGCTGCGAGGATGACGATGTTTGCAGAATCAAGGAACTCTTTGCGATAGTGTTCGCCAATTGCAAAGACATCGAGTCCCATCTCATCTGCATACTGCATGCGATCAAGCAGTTCTGAGAGGGCAACTGCGTCATCTGCGGCCACGCGCGACGGCTGCAGCGAGCTGGTGGCCGCGAAGCTGTCGATGCCTATTTCCACGCACAGTTCCTTTCGCTGCCCTGAATCGTATTCGTATGATTTTTCTATTATATACATCTTATATTGAAGAGTGTTCAGTTGAATAGGTATACTACCAATATTGCAGATGACGAATGAATGACAGGTGACGGATGCGCTTTTCGATACGATTCAACAATGACCGCCCGGTTCGTGAGTATATGGCATTGGCACGCGCTGCAGAGGCTGCGGGCTTCGATCAGTTCTGGGTGAGCGATGATTTGTTCTTGTATGGGGTATGGCCCATCCTCGCGAGTTGTGCGACGGTGACCGAGCGTATCCAACTGGGCACATGTATTGTTAATCCGTACACGATGCACCCCGCCGAGATGGCAATGCAGGCGATAGCACTCGACGAATTGTCGGGTGGGCGGGCACTGCTCGGCATTGGCGCGGGCGCGGGGGATTTTCTGGGGTGGGTTGGTTTGCCACAAGAGCGCCCATTGACGCGGATGCTCGAGACCATCGCCGTGCTGCGTGCGCTGTTTGCGGGCGAGCGTGTGGCACATCAGGGGACCGAGTTGGGGACATGGAGCAGCGATTCGTATATGCGTACCCCGACACGGCAAATACCGATATATTTGGGAGCGATGAGCCCCAAAATGCTGGAAGCGATTGGTTCGCATGCCGATGGCGGTTTGCCGTTGTTGTTCCCCCCCGAACACTATGCAATGGCACGCAATCTCGTCGACAAAGGAATCGCCGCGGCGCAGCGCGATCCCGCGAGTGTCGACATGGCAGCCTGCATTTGGATTTCGGTGGGGTCAGACACCGCAGCTGCCGAGGCGGTGCTCCGGCACAAAATTGCGTATTATGGGCATGCGTTGAGTGATACGATTTTGGCCAATTTGGGAGTGCCACGGTCGGCATTTGTCCCCATTGAACATGCAATGCAGCACGACCACGACGAGGCACGCGCCTGTGCCTTGGTGACTCCCGAGATGTTGCGCATTGGGATTACGGGGTCGGGGAGCGATGTGCTCCCACGGCTGCAGGCATTGGTGACCGCGGGCGCGCGACACATCAGTTTTGGACCACCACTGGGGCCGGATCCCCTCCGTGCCATCGAGATCCTGGGCACCGAAGTCTTGCCTGTCCTGCGACAGATGGCGTAACACAAAAAAACAAGCCCCCCGATTGCACCGGCAATCGGGGGGCTGTTGATTTAGTCGGCGAGGCGATGTGCGGCAGCGGCTTTGGCGAGGAAGTGGGTCATCTCGTCGTTGTCATGGGCGACCGTCGCCAGTGCAGACCATACTTTGGGATTGTCTGGATAGACATCGCTCAGTACTTCGAGCAACGCACGTGCACGTTTGTGGTCGCCCTCACGATAGAGTCGATTGACCGTTTTGAGGAGTACCTGGGCTTCGGCATCAGACATTATTGAACCTTGTCGGTAATGACCCAGCCTTGAGACAGATTGCTCCCGCCATACATGCGCAGATTTGTCGCATCGAGATTGACGTCATAAATGAGCACAATACTCGTTTTGACCCCGTTTGGTTCGACGTTGTTGCTGATGCCGAGATCCGACGCAGACCCGGGTGCGTTATCGTAGACCTTCATCGAGCGCTCGACATTGACATCGTAGCGGCGGCCCTGATCGTCGAGGAGCGCCAGGAAGTTGGCCGGCAGCGGTTGGGACGTACCGGTATTGTTTGCGACGGTGACCAAGACAATCACATATGTCCCGGTGGGTGGGATACCAGCGAGGCTGATTGGCCCATTGATAACATTGGGGTCGGGGTAGAGGCCGTACTCCCAACCGTCTTGGGTGAGGGTTGCATCACGGTTGAGCAACATGACCGGCGGCGGTGTCGCCGTCGGCGTGCCGGCGGGGGTCATGGTCGCCAGTGCAGTCGCAGTCATCGCAGGATCTGCGGTCGGCGTGGTGTCAGCGCTGGTGGCGCCGAACAGATTGGCCGGCAAGATGGTCGCAGTGCCGTTCCCAAAGAATTGACTGGCGAGAAAGACGACCAACAACAGTGCAAGTGCGCCGAGCACACCCCACATCAACGGTGTTGGTCCGCGTGGCTCGTCGTCGTATTCTTCGGCGAACGCATCGAATTCGGCGGTGAGTTCGTCTTCGCCCATGACTGATGACGTGCTCTGTTGCGTCTGTACCGGTGCGGGACGACTCGGTCGGGCAGCAGGTTGGACGGGAGCACTCGGCCGTTGGTTGGCCGCGCTGGGGCGTCCGAGCAATGATCCCGTACGCTCGCGGATTGCATTGCGGCCGCGGTCGACAATGCTTGGGCGGTCTGCACCGAGTGCACGCAAGCCGCGCAGTGCCATTTCGTTATTGGGATCAATTGCGATGGCACGCTCGAGCGCATCGCGGCGCAGTTTGGGGTTATCTGAGACGCCTGCCAGCCACAACCATGCCTGAATGTTCTGCGGGTCTTGTTTGGTCAGGAGTGTGAACAGATTACGCGCTTCTTCGCGGTTGCCGTCACGGGCCGCCTCAATACCTAATTGCAGTATTTCGTTTGCTTCGGCCATTGCTGATCCGATCCCCTCTATGCATATAATGGAGTAGTTTGTACTATGTTGTATAGTACTACAAATACAGAAAATATGTCAATCTGTGTCTCTTGCACACAATCGCCCATATGCGCACAGCAAAGCGTTTACACCCCTGAGGAGTCACTATGCGCCTGACGAGTTTTCGTCGTGATGGCACCCGCATCCATGCAGGAATCGCAACCGAACATGGTATTATTGACGTCCACGAAGGCATGGCGCTCGTCAACGACGAACGACCGGCTACCCCTGCCAGCCTGAGCGACATCATCCGCGGTACCAACGAGACCGTGCACCTCGGAGCAGTCAGTGTCATCCAAGAAGTCATCGAGCAACTCCAATCCGGCAGCGACATCTCGTATTGGTTTGGCGGTGTCGAAATGTTGATGCGGCGCAATGATGTCCAACTCCTCGCCCCGCTCGCCGACATCCCCTATTGGCGGCGTTGTGCACTCCACTTGCCCAGCTACGAGGCACTGTTCCGCCGCAGCGGCGAAGCGATGCCGATGCATTGGTACGAGCACATCCCCATATGGGCAGGGTATGCTCCACAGTTGTGGGGCGATCGTGCAGTGTTGCCGTTCCCCGATACGACACAATGCGACGTCGAATGCGAAGTCGTCTGGGTCATCGGACGCGATGTGCGTGATTGTGACGCCGAAGAAGGATTGGATGCAATATTGGGTTTGTGTCTGATGGCGACCGTCGTCGATGCAACCCGTGCAACGGAGGATGTATTGCATGGGCAGTGGTCACGCCCCTCGGGTGTCGTGATGGGGCCAGTGCTGACTTGTGTCGATGAACTCGTCGAATTCATGTTGCCTGACGGACGGTTCCGGGTTGATGTGCGGTTGCTCGTCAATGATGTGCAAGTGGCACACATCAACTTGCGTGATGTGCACTATACGATGGGGAGTGCGGTGGCCCATGCGTGTGACGGCCAATCGGTCGAGGCTGCGAGTGTGTTCAGCAGTGGAGTGGTGATGAGTTTGTCACTCGCTGGCGGGGCGTGGCTTGTGCCGGGTGATACGGTCGAGATCGATGCAGGTCCATTGGGAGCGTTGCGATGGACCATGGAGGGCTAATGAAGACACGTTGGTTGGGCTGGTGTGCCGTGTACATTCTTTTGCTGGGTGCGTGCACGTCTGGGCCGACGGCACCATCATCGACGGTGACCCCAACGGCGTTGGTCCCTGCGCCATCGCAGACCCCCGTGCCGCTGACGCGTACCCCATCGACAGAACCAATGCCTTTGGAACAGACGAATGCAACGTTGCATGTACAACCGTTGACAGCTCTGTCGTATTTCGGCACCGTGCCGGCTCCACTCGACCGTGCCGTTGTGGTCTATACCGATGCGGCAGGACGGGTATTGTCAGAGCAGGAGGTGCCGGCCAACGACGGCACCATCGCGTTTACCATCATGACCGGTGGCGCATTGGGACCCGCAACAATTACCATCAGAAGCGGTGCGCAGGTCGTCGCCGGACCGACGATTGTGCATTCGGTGGTCGCTGATTCGACGCTGCAGACAGATGTGCCCGTGTATAGTGACCTGTTCACCCAGACGACGTCGTTTTTGGGACAGAGTGCCCGTGCCTACGAACTCAACGGGACGACGGTCCGCGGCTATCGGTCGCCGGACAATCCGTTGTTTTGGTTGCGCGATCATGTCTATCAGGGCCGTGGGTTTCGCTACATCGAACAAGACGTGCAAAGCCTGCTTACTGCCTTCGCGGCAGCACAACTGCCGGATGGGAGTTTGCCCGATTGGATAGACGCACCTGCCCTGGGCGTCAAAGCCGGTCGCAAGGCAGTCGAAGCAGACGTGGAGTTTTTGTTTGTGCAGGGCATCTACGAAGCCTGGCAGATGAGTGGCGATGATGCCTGGATGACCCAAATGCTCCCCCATGCCCGTGCAGCGCTGACCTACACGACAAGCGATGCCGTGCGTTGGGATGCCACACGTGGTCTGATACGGCGACCGTATACCATCGATATGTGGGACTTTTCGTATGGCCCTACGACCAATAATCCAGACACGGGGAATGCAGCGCCGCGCCACTGGATCGACGATCAGACAATCTGGGGGACCTTCCACGGCGACAACACGGGCCTCGTGCAGGCACTACGGATGATGGCCGCTATGGAGCAACGCGGCGGTACAGAAGCGGCCGCTCGCGCGTATCAACAACAAGCAGACGAAATCCAACAACGGATTATCGATTTGAGCTGGAACGGCAATTTTTTTCGCCATTTTGTTGCCGAACGCCCCGACTGGAAGGCGCCCGGTGTCGACGAATCGACCCAGTTGAGTCTGTCGAATGCCTACGCGTTGAACCGCGGCGTATTGTCGGCGGCGATGATTCAACAAGTGTTGGCGACCTACTATGAGCGCGGCCAACGCAACGACGGCATCGTGTTGCCCTGGTACAGCATCGACCCGCCGTTCCCGGCGGGGAGCTACGGATTGGCAGGCCGCAAGGGCGAACTGCCGGGCGAGTATGTCAACGGTGGATTGCTCCCGTTGGTGGGTGGTGAATTGGCGCGGTCGGCCTTTGGCAACAACCTCGAAGCATTCGGATTCGATACGTTGAATCACTACGCGGTATTGATTGCCCGCTTCGGCGGGTCGTATCTCTGGTATTATCCAACCGGTCAACCGGGTATCTCGGGGCCAGATACGCTGGCAGTCGATGGGTGGGGTGCATCGGCAATGCTCGGGGCACTGATGGAAGGGGCAGCCGGTATCGTCGACACGGGATTTGCCTACAAAGCGGCCAAAATCACCCCACGCTGGGGGTTTTCGCCGGTCCGTCAGGCATATGTGGTTGCACGCTATCCAGCCAGCCAGGCATATGTGGCGTACCGGTGGCAACAGTCTGTGCGGCGCATCGAGGTGCACACCACAGGCACTGCAACCTTTGCGACGGTGAGTATCCCGATCCCTGACGAGACCCCAGACACCGCGACGTTGACGATCGACGGTGTTGTGCAGCCATCGAATGGTATTGTGGTTGTGCGTGGCCGCCGCA
>CANHPK010000116.1 GCA_947462525.1 Roseiflexaceae bacterium
AGTTAGTAGTTAGTAGTTAGTAGTTAGTAGTTAGTAGTTAGTAGTTAGTAGTTAGTAGTTAGTAGTTAGTAGTTAGTAGTTAGTAGTTAGTAGTTAGTAGTTTGCAGTTTGCAGTTTGCAGTTTGCAGTTTGCAGTTTGCAGTTTTCAGTTTGCAGTTTGCAGTTTGCAGTTTGCAGTTGGTGGTTTGCAGTTTGCAGTTTGCAGTTGGTGGTTCAAACGGGAGAGGAGATGATCCAAGCGAGCGGTGCACATCGAACAGGCATTTCGTTGCAGGGCAGGGGAGTTTTTGCATTACACGACGTTTTTCTCTGCGTTCCTCTTCTCCGCTGCGTCTCTGCGTAATCGCACCCTCAACCCTCAACCCGCTCTGTGGCTGCACGAATCGGCAAGTAGGCTGCATCGCGGACTTCATCGCTCATCTGCTCAATCGTGCCCGATGGGATACCAAAGTGGAGAAGGGTCTGGCGCATCATTTCGAGCCCTGCCTCGAACTCGGGTTGTACGACCTCGTGGATACCCAATGCGTGCAACACTTCGACCTGATTGATCACCGCCGCCCGCGCAACGATGTGTACCGTTGGTGCGACCGTCCGCGCCTGCCGGGCAATCGACTCGACATCGACCGCCGATCCCACCGCAATCAACACCATCCGGGCATGCTCGATGTGCGCTGCATGCAATACTTCGGCGCTGGCACCGTCGCCGTAGATAGCTGGTAACTTCTGTGCATGGAGCGATTCGAGCCGATTTTGGTCTGCTTCGATAATGACAAACGGAATACCGAGCCGTTGCATCAGGAGCGCGGTGTACTGCCCGACACGACCATAGCCGATCACGATGGCATGCTGTTGCAACGCTGTCTCTTCTACGAGAGCACTCAACTGCGTGACCGGTGCGGGCCACCACGTGCGCTGCACCCGGTACAGCATGGGGCGCAGGCGCATCACGCTGGGGGTGAGAATCATCGTCACCAACGCGGTCGCCAACAAGATGTTGTACTGATCAAGACTCAACATCTCGCGGTCGAGCCCGACACGTGCCAATACAAAGGCAAATTCGCCCACTTGAAAGAGCCCTAATCCAACCGCAAGCGGAGTATCACCGCGGTACTTGAACAGATGGGTGAGCACCCCAAAAATTATTGCTTTGCTCAGCATCACAATCAGCACAAAGACACCGATGACGAATGCGTTGAACCAGACGAACGTCGGATTAATGAGCATCCCGACCGATACAAAAAAGAGCATGCTGAAGATGTCACGCAAGGGAACGATATCGCTCAACGCCTGATGACTGTATTCGGATTCGCTCAGGATCATCCCTGCAACGAACGCGCCAAAGGCAAACGACAAGCCTACCAAATAGGTCGCATAGCCGATCCCTAACCCTATCGCAGTGATTGCCACCAAAAACAACTCACGTGACCCGAGGCGACTAATCGTGCGCAACAACATGGGCATGACGCGGGTGCCGATGAGTATCATGACCCCCAAAAAGATTGCTGCACGCAACCCTGCCCAGAGCAGATTGGTCACACCGCTATCAAGGCTATTGAGCTCCGGAAGAATCAGCATCATCGGCACCACTGCCAAGTCTTGGACAATCAGCATGCTAATCATCACCCGGCTGCCCAACGTGCCTAGTTCACCCTGTGCAGACAACGTTTTGAGGATGACCATGGTACTCGACAAGGCGACAATGCAGCCCACCCAGAGTGCGGCCGTGTTGCCCCAACCAAGGAACGACGCGACGCTCCAACCCACCAGGATACTCAACCCCAATTGGATGGGAGTCCCAATGAAGGCAATCCACTTGACCTTTGCGAGCTTTTTGAAGTTGAACTCAATCCCCAAGGCAAAGAGCAATAACGCGACGCCTATTTCGGCCAAGAGCTCGATATCGTGGATTTTGGACACCGTCGGCCCCGCAGTGTACGGGCCCACCAGCACACCAGCACTGATATAGCCGATGATGAGGGGCTGCCCGAGTCGCTGCGCGATAGCGCCACCGATGAGTGCAACGATGAGGATGAGAACAATATCTGCGGCAATACCCATTGTGCGTTCCGATACTTTATCTGCGACCACGAGGGTTCGTCTGTCACTTCGTATTATCTCGCACTTTGCGGAGTGTCGTTGTGGCTCCTCCGTGTCCTCTGATGCACAGCGCCGCTGCGTGATCGTCCCCGTACATTCACTGCAAACCCACGGCGTGCCGTGGGTTTTATTTGACATCCTGTTTTCAGCCCGCTATCATGTGGATATTGCGTTGAAGAGGAAGAGTAACCCCTCATCACGACCCCCCAGAGAGCCGACGGTTGGTGCAAAGTCGGTGGTGTCGCGAGGTGTGAATGGGCCTTGGAGCAGCGGCACGAAGGGCATCGCCTGTGTAGTATCCGCCGGAGTCTGCCACCGTTATCACGGCAGGAGATGTACCCGATACGGGCAGCATCGACAAGAGCGTCAGTCATGACGAATGCGGGGTGGCACCGCGGATGATTCATCCGTCCCCTTCCTTTCACAAGGGAGTGGCGGTTTTTTTGTACCCTTTTTTGAGCGTCGAGGAGCAACCCCATGGCACAAAAGCGCATCCTGACCGGTGATCGTCCCACCGGCAAATACCACCTCGGGCATTACGTCGGCTCGATCGCCAACCGCCTGCGCCTGCAGAGCGAATACGAATGCTACTTCATCATCGCTGACCTGCACACCCTGACCACCAAGCCCAACAAGGCCGAAATCCAGATGGTCGAGCAGAACATCCGCGACATGATTATCGACCAGCTCGCCTGTGGCCTCGACCCCGAGAAGGTGACGTTTTATGTCCAGTCATCGGTCAAAGAAATCTACCAGATCAACTTGATTTTCGAAATGCTCGTCTCGGTCGCCCGCCTGAGCCGCCTGCCCTCGATCAAAGACATGGCCAAGGCCGCCCAGATCGACGACGAACAGTTACCCCTCGGCTTGCTCGGCTACCCCGTCCTCCAGGCAGCCGACATCCTGATGCCGCGCGCGCACCTCGTGCCGGTCGGCAAAGACAACGAGGCGCATGTCGAAATCACGCGTGAAATCGCGCGCCGCTTCAACTTCCTCTACGGCGAAGTCTTCCCTGAGCCGGATGTGCTCGTCCCCGAAGGCGGCACCCTCATCGGCACCGATGGCCAAGCCAAGATGTCCAAGAGCCTCAACAACACCATCCTGCTGTCGGACGACGCCAAAACGGTTGAGACCAAGGTGCGTGCCATGTACACCGACCCGGCCCGCATCCGCGCCGACATCCCGGGCAAAGTCGAAGGCAACCCGGTATTCATCTACCACGACATTTTTAACCCGGACAAACCCGAGGTGAACGACCTCAAAGACCGCTACCGGACGGGCAATGTGGGCGACGTCGAGGTCAAAAAGAAGCTGGCCATCGCCATCAACAACTTCCTCGAACCGATGCGCGAACGACGGGCTGTCTATGAGGCAAAACCCAAACTCGTCGACGAGATTCTACACGCCGGCAACGCCAAAACACGCAAAATCGCCCAAGAAACCGTCCGTATGATGGACGACGCCATGGGCTTGTTGTACTTCAAAGACTAATGACCCCGTAGCGCCATGGAATCGCTCTGTGGCGCTGCCTCTGCCCCGTGTGTGAAAGGCGTTTGTATGCAATTCATTCCGTCACTGACCGAGATGCAGGCCTTGACCAGCCAAGGCAATCTGTGCCCGCTCTATACCGAAATCGCTGCCGACCTCGAGACGCCCGTGTCGGCCTACCTCAAGACCGCCCAAGGTCCGTGGACGTTTTTGCTCGAGTCGGTCGAAGGCGGCCAACATCTGGCGCGCTATTCGTTCATCGGCACCGAGCCGTACTTGACCTTGCGGATGAGCGAGGGTAAAGCGCACGCCGTCCAAGCCGGCTACAAGCAGACGATTGCATACGATGACCCGCTGGAACTGTTGCAGTCCTATTTGTCCGATTACCGTCCGGTGCGCCTACCCGACCTGCCCCGCTTTGTGGGGGGTGCAGTGGGCTATATGGCGTACGAGACGGTCTGCAACTTCGAGCGTATCCCCCGCCCTGCGCATTGCGACTACGAGATGCCCGATGCGATGTGGCAGTTCGTCGACACGTTGTTGGTCTTTGACCACGTGCGCCACCGCATCAAGGTCATCAGCCATGTGCATCTCGATGCGGCAGATCTGGCAATTGAGTACGAGCGGGTGACGGCGAAAATTCGTACCATTGTGGCCCGCTTGCGCCAACCGCTCCCTGCCGGGATGGCATTGCAAGAGGGCGAGGCGGGCACGCCGGTCGTCCCCACGTCGAATGTGTCGTTGGGCGAGTATGTGGAGCGGGTGTTGCATGCCAAAGAATACATTGCGGCCGGTGATGTCTTCCAAGTGGTGCCGTCGCAGCGCTTCTCGCGACCGGTCAAAACCGATCCATTCACGGTCTACCGGGCTTTGCGCACGGTCAATCCGTCGCCGTATATGTTTTATGTGACGGGGCCGGATGGAATCCTGGTCGGTGCGTCGCCCGAGTTATTGGTGCGCGTCGAAGAAGGCGTCGTGACGACGCACCCGATTGCTGGTACGGTGCCCCGCGGCAAAACACCAGAGGAAGACGAGGCGTTGTCGCAGCAGCTGTTGCACGATGAGAAAGAAAAAGCCGAACACCTCATGTTGGTCGACCTGGGGCGCAACGACATCGGCAGGGTCAGCAAGCCGGGAACAGTCAAGGTGCCGCGCTTTATGCAGGTCGAAAAATTCTCGCACGTGCAACATCTGGTCAGCCATGTGACGGGCGAACTGCGCGACGACATGCGCGGTATCGACGCACTGCGGGCCTGCTTCCCGGCTGGTACCGTGTCGGGCGCCCCCAAAATCCGCGCCATGCAGATCATCGCCGAACTCGAGCAATCGCGCCGTGGTGTCTATGCCGGCGCAGTGGGCCACTTGGGATTCAACGGCGACCTCGACACGTGTATTGCATTGCGCACCATCGTGATTGTCAACGGCATCGCCTATGTGCAGGCCGGCGGCGGGGTGGTGGCAGACAGTGACCCCGAGATGGAGTATCGCGAGAGCTGCAACAAAGCGGCAGCGCCGTTGCGGGCCCTCGAGTTGGCAGATCGGTTCACAACCGAGGGAGGGGTGGAATGATACTACTCATCGACAATTACGATTCGTTCACCTACAACCTGGTGCAGTACCTGAGTGAGTTGGGTGCCGAGGTCGTCGTCAAACGCAACGACCAGATCACCGTGGCCGAGGCCGCTGCCATGCGGCCCGAGCGTGTGGTCGTGTCGCCGGGACCGTGTACCCCGACCGAGGCAGGGATCAGCATCGACATCATCAAGACATTGGGCCCTACCATTCCGACGTTGGGTGTGTGCTTGGGCCATCAGTCGATTGGGGCGGCGTTTGGCGGCATCGTCGAACGTGCGCCGCTGGTGATGCACGGCAAACGGTCCGCGATGAATCACGACAGCAAGGGATTGTTTGCCGGACTGCCGCAACAGTTCATGGCGACGCGCTACCATTCGCTGATTGTGCGGCAGGATGGGCTCCCGGCAGAATTGGTGCGCACCGCCTGGACCGATGACGACATCATCATGGGCCTGAAGCATGCGACGTATCCGATTTATGGCTTGCAGTTCCACCCCGAGTCGATTATGACCGAGCATGGACATGCGATGCTCAAGAATTTCCTGACCATCTAGAAACGCTGATCCACCATGGTGCAGTACACAATCCACGACGATGCGTCACTCGATGCGTCAACCCGAGCGGCGATTCGCGAGCTGCTGGATATAGCGTTCGATGGCGACTTTTCGGA
>CANHPK010000117.1 GCA_947462525.1 Roseiflexaceae bacterium
AAAGAGGTATGTGTGGGTCACATTGACGTCAGTGAGTTGTACTATTCGTTGACCGACGGCCGAGTGCTGTTGCGCGACGTGAATTTCCGCATTGGGGATGGTGCCAAGGCCGCATTCGTGGGCCCCAACGGCACCGGCAAGACGACGCTGGCGCGAATGATCGCCGGCGATCTGCCCGTCCAGGAAGGCAACATTGTCACCTCGGGTGGACTGGGCATCATGCGCCAGTTCATCGGCTCGGTGCGTGACGAGTCGACGCTCCGCGATTTGCTTATCTCGATCCTGCCCCCTGGGCAGCGCGAGGCCGGCCAAAAGCTCGTCGCCTCGGAACGGCTGATGAACAGCGAAGGCAGCGAAGATTCGCAAATGGCCTATGCCGAGGCCATCACCGAGTGGGGCGACATCGGCGGCTACGACCAAGAAGTCCTGTGGGACGTCGCCTGTATGTCGGCCTTCGAAGAACCATTCGATGCGATGGCCGAACGCCGCGTCAACACCTTCTCGGGCGGCGAACAAAAACGCATCGTGCTCGAAGTCCTCTTCCGCGGCCCGGACGAGGTCCTCCTCCTCGACGAGCCCGACAACTACCTCGACGTGCCCGGCAAGCGCTGGCTCGAGGATCAGATTGTGTCGAGCCGCAAAACGATTTTGTTCATCAGCCACGACCGCGAATTGCTCAACAAAGCCGCTACCCGCATCGTGACCTTCGAATACGGCGCCAAGGGCAACACCGTTTGGGTCCACGGCGATGGCTTTGGGACCTGGAATGACGCCCGCCAAGCCCGCCACGAACGCTTCGCCGAGCTGTTGCTGCGCTGGAACCAAGAGCGCGAGCGCCTCGTCGAACTGGTCAAAACCCTGGCCATCCAGGCCAAGAGCAGCCATGCCATGGCGCCAAAATATCGTGCCATGCAGACGCGCCTCAAGCGCTTCGAGGACGATGGTCCCCCCGAGGCACCACCCCAGGTCCAAAACGTCAAAGTCCGCCTGCGTGGCGGGCGCACCGGCGTACAGGTCGTTATCACCAAGGGCCTCGTGCTCGAGAACCTGACCAAACCCTTCGACCTCGAGCTCGACTTCGGCGATCGCGTCGCCATCCTGGGCGGCAACGGCACCGGCAAGTCGCACTTCTTGCGGCTACTGGCCGGCGACCCGACGGTGCACATCGAGGGCTCGTGGCGGCTGGGTTCGCGCGTTATCCCGGGCTTTTTTGCGCAGACCCACGCCCATCCTGAGTTCATCGGTAAGAGCCTGCTCGACATCCTTTGGACCAAGAATTCCCTCAACTTGGCCGCCGCCATGGGCAAACTGCGGCGCTACGAGTTGACCCAACAGGCCGAGCAGAAGTTCGAGACGCTGTCCGGCGGCCAGCAAGCCCGCTTCCAGATCCTGCTGCTCGAGCTCGACGGCGCTACCCTGCTCCTGCTCGACGAACCGACCGACAACCTCGATTTGCACAGCGCCGAGGCGCTCGAGATGGGCCTCGAGTCGTTCGAGGGCACTGTCATCGCGGTCACCCACGACCGCTGGTTCGCCCGTGGCTTTGACCGGTTTATCGTCTTTGGGCGCGACCAACGCGTCTACGAGAGTCCCGAGCCGATCTGGGAGAAATGGTAACACTGGTTATGGAACCACCCGTGTTCGCAAGCGCGCGAATACGGGTGGTTTTTTGTCGTTCGTATGCGCAGGCGCAGTGCATGGACTCGCGATGGAAGATGACCATAACGTTGCTACAGCAACGAATACCAGAATGCGGTCATCTGATAGACCAGCGGGATACCGGCGAGCAGCATGAACGGGAAGGTAATCCCCAACGACGACGTCAGATAGATCGATGAGTTGGCTTCAGGGAATGTCGTCCGTACCGCTGCTGGAGCATCGATGTAACTTGCAGATGCAGCCACGACTCCGAGGACAAATACCGATCCAAAGGGTAGGCCTGCTGCACTCGCGATACCGGTGACCATAAAGCCGTTGACGAGGGGCATTGCGATGCCGAACACAAGCATTTTGATGCCTACCGATGAGAATGTTTTGAGGTGCCGGCCTGCGGTCATCCCCATTTCGAGCAAAAAGAGGACCAATACGCCACGGAACAGCCCCACATAGAATGGTTCGATTTTGGCGAAGTTGGCATCGCTCGACAGCGCCCCAATCACGAGGCCACCGCTGAGGAGGAGCAACCCACGCCCGCGCAGGGTTTCCATCAGAATCGCGGTCAGTGGCTTTTTGGAGGAGCTGTCAGACCAACGCAGCGCCATCCGCCCATAAAAGAGTGCGACAAAAATAGCCAGCTCGAGCAAAGCCACCAGCCCAGTGATGTACCCTTCCATCGGTGTGCCCGCGGCCTCTCCATACGACCGTGCGACCACAAAGGTGACGGTCGACACCGATCCGTACAACGCCGCAACCCCCGTCGCATCGACAATGGAGAGCCGGACGAGGTAGCGCGCAACCAAAAAAGCAGCCAATGGCAGCATGAGAATCATCAGTGCGGTGATGAGTAGCCCCGTGCTGATGGCGCGTATATCGACTCCAGAGAGTTCATGCCCTCCCTGTAGGCCAATCGAAAAGAGCAAGAAAATCGAAAAAATGCGGATCACCGGTTCGGGGATTTCGAGATCCGACCGTATCAGCGTTGCAAAAATCCCTAACAAAAATGCCATGGTAACCGGTGAAACGAGGTTGTCGTACAACACGCTGTCCATCGAATGCCTTGTTCTGTTTTCATCATCGTCGACTGTCTCTGTGCATACTACCATTGTGTGTTTCATCAATAAAATATATGATTTAGATGTATTCATTCATATATACAGAACAAATTCATGCTCAATTATCATCATTTGCGGTATTTTTGGCTGGTGGCGCACGAAGGTAATCTGACGCGTGCTGCCAAGAAGTGCCATATTGCCCAATCGGCATTGTCGATGCAAATCGATGCATTGGAGGTCTATTTTGGGCAGCCGTTGTTCGAACGCACGGGACGCACCTTGGTCTTGACCGAAGCAGGTCATGTGGCGTTGGACTATGCAGACGCCATATTTGCTGCCGGCGAGGAGCTTCAGGGCACCATGGATGCACTCAATATGCCGGCACAGCGGGTGTTGCGGGTCGGTGCGTTGGCGACGTTGTCGCGGAATTTCCAGATCACGTTTTTGCAACCGTTATTGTCGACCGACGAGCATCGGGTCAGTATTCGTTCGGGTGGGCTTGATGTGCTGATCCACCAACTCGAACACTATGCCCTCGATGTCGTTCTGACCGATGTGGTGCCGCCGTTGCAGCATCATGAACGAGTGACGGTGCATACCATCGCCCAGCAGTCGGTCAGTGTGATTGGGCATCCTGACCAATGGCCGGCACCTGCGGATGTTGATCTGTTGCTCCGTACCGAATCGTTGGTGGTGCCTGCCCGGCCGTCGAGTATCCGTGCTGATTTCGATGCGTATGTCGAACGATTGGGCATTGTGCCGCGCATTGTGGCGGAGGTCGACGACATGGC
Organism: Roseiflexaceae bacterium; assembly: GCA_947462525.1. Taxonomy (GTDB): domain Bacteria; phylum Chloroflexota; class Chloroflexia; order Chloroflexales; family Roseiflexaceae; genus UBA965. The sequence continues at coordinate 3,503 of CANHPK010000117.1, forward strand.
GATGCTCCGCTTGGTAGCGCGTGCACACCGCGGGTTGGCGATTTTGCCGCCCATTGTGGTCAAAGATGAGCTCGAGAACGGGGTGTTGGTCGAGGTTGCGCAGTTGCCGGGACTGCAAGAGACGTTTTATGCGTTGACGGTGCCACGGCGCTATGCACATCCGATGATTGCAGTGCTGTTGGATGGGTGAGGGTACAGAAAAACGCCCACAGCGGGTGCTGTGGGCGTTTGGTATGTGAGAAGCGGCACTTCCCATACCCCCGATTCTGTTTGTATCACCATCTCTCTCCCGGTGTTGCCACCGAGGCGACTCCTCGATTCGCGGGTGTTACCCGGTTCACGGTCATCGCGGCGATGCGAGTGGACGAGGTAGTACAGACGCTTTGCAGCTCCCACCAGGTAGCCCACCCCACGCACCTTGCTCTCCACCAGTTGGCGCAGTCACCGAGCCGGCGCAGTTGCCTGCCACCGCTGGTGCGCTCTTACCGCACCCTTTCAGCCCTTACCTGTGCCGGTTGCCCGGTCATCGGCGGGAATGCTTGCTGTTGTCGTCTTGCGTCACGCGACCTTTCGGACACGTGCCCCTGCTTGCTTTTTCGCAGGGCAACCTCTGATGCCGAAGCACCACGAAGAGTCGGGAAGTTCCTCTGGCCGGAGCCAGCGATGATTTGTGAAGTGCCGTTGCGTATTGTAGCACGCCGCTACGCATTGAGTCCGTCGAGCATTGCTTTTGCGCCAGACGACAAAAAGCGCAATTCACTCGCACACAGCATCATCTGCATCCCTTTGTCACGCCAGCCACGCAACACTGCCGGGTCGGATGCATGCGTACCAGTGGCGACCTGGTGGCGTTTGCCGGCGGCCACGACCTGATCCATGGCAGCGACAACGACCGGGTCGGTGGTGCTGGCAGCGCCGAGGGCGATGGCCAGGTCGTAAGGACCAACCAAGAGCACATCCACATCAGGCACGCTGGCGATGGCGTCGAGGTTGGCGATGGCCTGGGCGCGTTCGATTTGGATGATGACCAGGGTCTCGTTGTTCATCTGACTGATGAGCGTCTGGGGTGGCACCTCGCGGTAGTCGGTTGCACCGCGTACCGAGGCGGCACCGCGGTCGCCTCGGGGTGGGTACTTCATGTGACGGATGGCTTCTTCGACCTGGGCGGCGGTGTCGATACGGGGGAACATGACGCCCTGCGCGCCGGAATCGAGCAAGCGAGCGATGTCGCCATAGCGCAGATCGGGTACACGCACGATGGGGGTGATGCCGATTAAGCGGGTCGTGCCGATCAGGTCGGCGACCATCGGGAGGTCATAGACCCCGTGTTCGAGGTCAAAAAAGATGCTGTCGAAACCGGCGTCGGCGAGCAGGTGCACATATGCTGGCGCGCGCAGGTCCATCGCCAAGGTGCCGGTCACGGTTGCGCCGTTGCGCAGTTTTGCTTTGAGGGTGTTTGGTCGTATCACCAGAATGGCCTTTCGTATGGGCGGGGATTGGGTGCCACAAAGCGTCCCCAGCCGAGTTCGCCGACGACCGTGCCATTGAGGGCGACGGTCTTGCCGCGCACGAGGGTCCGTACAACGGCGCCACGGGTCTGCCGACCGTGCCACAGCCGCGCAGTGACGCGCGATTTGGATTGCCATTGATTCACGTCGATGCGCCCCTCGGCGGCCAAGTCGACCAGGATCAGGTCTGCGTCTGCGCCGACGGCGATGACGCCCTTGCGGCCACGCAAGCCGAACATGTTGGCGGTATTGGTGCTGACCACACTGACCATGCGCTCCAGGGTGATGCGGCCATATCCTACTGCGGTGAGGAGCAGTGGTACGAGGATTTCGATACCCGGGGCGCCTGGGGGTGCCGAGAACATGTTGGACCAGCCGGGTTCTTTTTCGGATGCCAAAAAGGGTGAGTGATCGGTGCCGATGATGTCGACGTCGCCGCGTGCGACGCGGTCCCACATGCCTTCGACGAACGATTCGTCGCGGATGGGTGGGTTGGTTTTGGCATAGGGGCCGTGGAGTTCGATGTCGGCATCGGTGAGGAACAAATACGGCGGGCACGTCTCGCAGGTCACTTTGACGCCGTTTGCACGGGCTTGGGTAATCAAATCGATGGAATACGGTGACGAGACGTGCACGATGTGCAACCACGCCCCTGCCGCCCGTGCCAGCGCAATGGATTGCGCCACGGACGCTTCTTCGACGACGGGTGGGCGGGCTTTGGTGTGGCTGATGGGACCGAGGTCGCCGGTGCGTTTGTAGTCTTCGGCCAAGCGACTGAGGATGTACTCGTCTTCGGCGTGGATGGCATGCGGCAG